>JBCDDO010000030.1:0-12770 GCA_039180245.1 Pseudomonadota bacterium
CCCGGGTCAGCCGCCCGAAACCTATGTCACCCGGGTGGCTGCCCCAAACATCGTTGCCAACCTCCTCAAGCGCAGTTTTCCCGAAGTGCCGGCACCGCCACAGGACGATGCGGTGCTCGATGGCCAGTTCAACCAGCCCATTGCCACGCCAAACCGGCTGTTTGCCGGCCATATCGTGGATATGGACATTCCGCTGGGCTTCTGGCGCTCGGTCGGCAATTCGGTGAACGGGTTCTTCATGAACGGCTTTCTCGATGAGGTGGCCGAGAAATCCGGCATCGACCCCATCGAGATGCGGCTGGGCATGATGACCGCGCCCGAACATGCGCCGGCCAGGGCGGTGCTGGAACGGCTGCGCGACGTGTCCGGCTGGGGCTTGCCGGTTCCTGCCGGGTATGGGCGCGGCGTGGCCTTCACGCTCTCCTTCGGAACCTGGGTGGGCCAAATCGTCGAGGTCGATGCCTCGGAAGACGACATCAAGATCACCAAGATCTGGTGCGTGGCCGATGCCGGGCGGATCCTCGATCCGGGCATTTTCACCGATCAGATGACCTCAGGCATCATTTTCGGGCTGTCGGCTGCGTTGGGGCAGGAGATCACCTTTGCCGACGGGATGGTCGAGCAAGGCAATTTCGACAGCTTCGATTGCATGCGGATGTGGCAATGCCCGCCCATCGACGTGCACCTGCTGGAAACCGCCGAGAAGATGGGCGGGGCGGGCGAGCCCGGCACACCCCCGGCAGCGCCGGCCCTGGCGAACGCGATCTATGCCGCGACCGGCACCCGCCTGCGCCGCATGCCCTTCACCCGTGAGGTGAGTTTCGTCTGACCCCGGCCTCTGCGGGTCGAACAGCCCGATCCGGATGCAGGTCGAGAATAAAAACGGGCCGCGCTGGGGTGTGCGCGGCCCGTCCCTTTTTGCCCAGTGGAGCCTCAGGCAAAGAGGAAGAAATCGGCGCTCAGCTCGGCCTCGATGACCTTGCGCAGCTGTAGCGAGTCGGTGCCCAGCGACAGGATCACGCCCTTTCGGTCATCGACGATGGTGAAGTCCGACAAGGCTGTGACGCCCAGGCCCGAGACGGAGACGAAATCCTCGGCGATGTCGAAATCGCGGATCATGTCGTCCTCGTCTCCGGCGGAAAACATGAAGATGTCGGCACCGTCGCCCCCGGTCAGCATGTCATCGCCGGCGCCGCCGAACAGCACATCGTCCTCGGACCCGCCATTGATGCGATCGGCGCCCGCGCCACCGTCGATTGTGTCGCTTCCCGCCTCGCCGTCGAGACGGTCGTCGCCGGCATCGCCCAACAGCATGTCGTTTCCGGTGCCCGCCCGCATGCTGTCCTTGTCTTCGCCGCCGCCCATCACATCGTTGCCGGAGCCGCCGGTCATCTTGTCTTTGCCCGAACCGCCATAGAGGCTGTCGGCATCGCCCTGGCCGCTGAGATTGTCGTTGCCAGCGCCACCGAACAGCTGATCGCCTTGCGATCCGCCAAAGAGCTTGTCGTTATGGGCGCCGCCATAGAGGGCATCGGCCTCGGACCCGCCATAGAGCTTGTCGTTGTGATCGCCGCCATAGAGCGTGTCACTGCCGGCTTCGCCCGACAGCAGGTCTTTGTCGCCATCGCCCCAAAGCTGGTCATCGCCGGTGCGGCCATAGATGCTGTCCTTGCCGCCATTGCCGTTGATCGTGTCATCGCCGCCATTGCCGACCAGGCGGTCGTCATCACCAAGCCCATTGATGACGTCATTCCCGGCACTGCCCCGCAGATCGTCCTCGCCGGCGGTCCCGGTCAGGGTCAGGCCCGTCACGGTATCGGTATCGGTATCCGTATCGGTATCCGTATCGGTGTCGGTATCCGTGTCATCATCGGTGTCGGTGCTCGGCCCGTACCCATCGATCCAGCTCAGATTGCCGCCATCCAGCCAGCCCTGAATGGTGGCAAAGCTCGTATCCTGGGTCTCGCTCGACCAGCGCAGGCCCTCAACATCCGCGCCGACCCGGTCGATGCTGCCATCGGCCTTCTCGACCAAAAGATCGCCGTTGTTGAACGCGTATTTGTAGGTCGTGCGGGCATTGGTGAACGCCACCCGGTCCGCGCTGCCGGCGCCGCCAAAGAACTGGTCGGCCCCGGTGGATTCGTAGAAGATGTCGGTGCCGGCATTGCCCCAAAAGCTGTTGGCCGCCGCGTTGCCGCGGAACTCGTCATCGCCGGCACCGCCCTTGGCGTTTTCGATCAGCGACCGGGTGTCGCCCTGAAACATCAACGCGTTGAAGAGATGGCCCTTGGCATAGGCATCGCTGGCGAGCCGTGCGCGCTGGGCGTTGCCCGCGGCGCCCGAGACCCCGGCCGCGTCGAAATCGACATAGCCGCCAGCGGCAAGATCGATGTCGAGATGGGTCGTGTAGTTCGACAGATCATAGGTGTCGGTGCCGTTGCCATCCCAAAGCGTGCGAAAAACGACATTGGCCGTGCTGGCCCCCTGGCCGACACCGTCGACGAACATCTCGCCGGTGCTGGTTGAGAACGTGTAGGTGGTGTCGCCGGCATTGGTCCCGTAATTCGCCCCATACATGATCTGCATGGCCTGAATGTCGGCCATCATGAAGGTTTGCGGGCCATGCCCATGCTGGTTGGTGTAATAGCCATTGCCGCCGACCGAGGAGTGATAGGTCATCAGCGAGTATTCATGGCTGTTGAAGCTGCCGGTCAGCGCGCCGGCAAAGCTGCTGTCATGGCCGTGCTTGAGACCCACGGCATGCCCCGCCTCGTGCAGGAAGGTCGAGAAGGCATAGGAGCCGATGCTGGGATCGTTGTAATGCTGGGGGTTGTACCACATGTCACCGCCCCACTCGCCCGAGCTGGGGTAATAGGCCCAGGCCGTCGACGGCTCGCCGCCCTCGGCGATGCGCAAATCGGCATTGCGGTCGCCCGAGCCGGTGACCTCGGTGAAGGTGAGGCCGGAGACGGCCTCCATCTGGTCAAAGGACGCGCGCGCTGCGGTCTTTTGGGCGGCGTTCAGGGCCGAGAACTGCCCGGCATGGTCGTTGTAGCCATAATCGCTGGTTGAGTTGGGAAAGCTGAAGGTCAGCTCGGTCGTGGCCCATTTATAGCCCGACAGGATCTTGTCGCCCAGGCTGATGCCGTCGCCCGAGATGGAGCTTTTGGTGAAGGAGGTGCCGAGCGCGGATTGCTCGACCGGGGTTCCGGTTTCGTCATAGGCAAACTGATAATCGCCCCAATCCTTGGCGGACTTGCCCGACGCGCAGGCGGCACAGCCACAGGCCATGGTCACGGTTTCGGCGTCGCTGCTCCAGGTTCCGTCCGACATCAAACACACTCCACTCGGCTACGCACATCCGGGTCACCCCTGCCCCGTGAGTGAGTGTTTATCTGAAAAACCCAGAAAATTCGAGTAAAGCCGAGTGTTGCAGTGAATGGATTGTAAATTTTTAGTCACGCCTCATAGTAAAAGAAATGTAAAACTGCCAATTGGGTGGTATTTTAATTCAGGTGGTGGGCGCAGTGGCCCAAACCTATTCGGAGCAGTTTTTTGGAGTAGATGGAGCCTGACGACGCAAGCGCCCTGGCGGCACCGCGCTTCGAACATCACGTATTGGTGGCGCTGGGCCTGTCGGCATTGGCCAGGCGCGGCCGGCCAGCAGGTCGGGCCAGCAACTCGCGCCAACAGGTCGGGCCAGGCGTACAGGGGCTGCCGCGCCTTGGCAGGCGCGCCGGCGATACCGACGCGACGGCAATCAGACCTCAGTGCACACTGACCGGGTCGTAGCTGTTCTGGCGCGCCACGGCAAAGGCCATGCGCCGGTCGCCGACCAGGGCCAACGGCTCGCCATTCTCGCCATGGATTGCGTAAAGCGTCGTGATGCCCTCGGGGATCTCGATGCCCTTGGGCAGGTCCTCGGCGCGCACGCCCTTCACATAGGCGATCCGGGCCGCGTCCAGTGTTTTTTCGGTTTTTTCCATGTCGCTCTCCTCAACCACCGTTCTTGATCTCGATCCTGCGCACCACACTCTCGGGCTGATGCCGCACCAAATCCACATGCAGCAAGCCGCATTCCAGATTGGCCGCGGCCACCTCAACGCCATCGGCCAGCACAAAGCTGCGCTGGAACTGGCGGTTGGCGATGCCGCGATGCAGGAACACCCGGTCGCCCTTCTCTTCGCTGCTGCGGCCGCGAATGACGAGTTGGTTGTCCTCGATCGTCACCGAGAGGTCGTCCTCGCGGAACCCGGCCACAGCCAGGGTGATCCGATAGGCGCCATCATCGGTCTGTTCGATGTTGTAGGGCGGATAGCCGTCAGAACCGGCCTTGGCACTGCGCTCGACCAGGCGGTCGAGGCGTTCGAACCCCAGCAAATAGGGGTGGGAGGCAAAAGACACCCGCGTCATGTTCGGCCCTTTCAAAAAGCGATCCGACCCGTCGGGCCCCTGCGCTAGGCAACCCGCGATGCAAAGAATATGGGGGCATCGGCCGAGCCGGGCAAGTGGTGGCTCGCATCCGGCCGCGGCACCGGTTAGCTTTCGCCACCCAAGGCGGAGGAGAGATATGGATCGATCGGGCGGGCAGCTGATCGTCGCGGCGCTGGAAGAGCAGGGGCTGGAACGGGTCTTTTGCGTCCCGGGCGAGAGCTATCTTGATGTGCTCGACGCGCTGCGCGACAGCCCCATTGCAGTGACGGTTGCGCGTGCAGAAGGCGGTGCGGCGATGATGGCCGAGGCCTGGGGCAAGATGACCGGGCGCCCCGGCGTTGCGCTGGTCACCCGCGGGCCGGGGGCGACGAACGCCGCGGCGGGCGTGCATGTGGCCCAGCAGGATGCGACGCCCATGGTCCTGATGATCGGTCAGGTCGCGCGCGATATGCGCGGGCGCGATGCTTTTCAGGAGGTCGATTACCAAGCGCTTTTCGGCGGCATGGCGAAATGGGTGGCCGAGATCGACAGCATTGACCGGCTGCCGGAATTGCTGTCACGCGCCTGGCATATGGCCATGGCCGGCCGGCCGGGACCGGTGGTGCTGTCCTTGCCGCAGGACATGCTGGTTGAGCGCAGTACGCTGCCGCCGCCACGCCGAGTTACGGTGGCCGAGCCGGGCCCCAGCGGGGCCGATTTGGCCCGGCTCGCGCATCTGCTGGCCGGCGCGGCCCGCCCGGTGATCGTGGTCGGCGGCTCGCGCTGGGATCCTGCCGCCTCGGCTGCGTTTGAAGAAGTCGCCGCGCGGTGGCGCATTCCGGTCGCCACCACGTTCCGGCGCCAATCGCTGATCGACAATGCGCATGCCTGCTATGCGGGCGAGCTGACCATCGGCGCAAATCCCGCGCTGTTGACGCTGTTGCGCGAGGCCGACCTGACTGTGCTGATCGGCGACATCATGTCCGAGATCCCGTCCCAGGGCTACACACTCTACGGCATACCCGAGCCCGAAACGGCACTCGTTCATGTCCATCCGGGCGCCGAGGAAATCGGCCGGGTGCTTGCGCCGCGTTTGGGCATCGTCTCCAGCCCGGGCGCGTTTCTTGCCGGCTGGGCGGCCCTTGAGGCGCCGCAACACCCTGCCTGGGCGGGGCACGACGCGGCCGCCCATGAGGCCTATTTGCGCTGGTCCGAGCCGGCGATGCCGGATCGGATGTCGCTGCTCATGGCAGGTCTCAACGCGCGGCTCGCCCGGGATGCCATGGTCACGAACGGGGCCGGCAATTACGCGATCTGGGTGCAGCGCTTTCGTCGCTATCCCGGGCCCGGCAGCCATCTGGGCCCCTGTTCGGGATCGATGGGCTATGGGCTGCCGGCGGCAATTGCCGCCAAGCTGCGTCACCCCGAGCGTCAGGTGGTGTGCTTTGCAGGCGATGGCTGTCTGCAGATGACCCTTCAGGAGCTTGCCACCGCGGCGCAGGAGCGGGCGGCGATCCGGGTGATTGTGGCCGATAACGGTCAATACGGCACGATCCGGGCGCATCAGGCGCGCGATTACCCCGGCCGGCAAAGCGCGACCGGGCTGACCAACCCCGATTTTGCCGCGCTGGCCCGTGCCTGTGGCTTTGCGGCCTGGCAAGTTGGCCAGGATGACGACATCGGCCCGGCGCTGGACGGCGCCTTGGCTGCGGACGGACCGGCGCTGGTGCATGTGCTGACCGATCCGGACCAGATCGCGCCGGGGCGCCGTGTGGCGGGCTGAGCGTCCCCCGTGTAAAACGCCGCCCCGAACCACCTTTCCCGCTGGCGAGCCCGGCGCTCAGCGCTGCGCTTCGAACCCCAAATGGCGCGGGTCGAATTCGTAATGCGCACCGCAAAACTGGCAATCGGCGGTCAGTTTGCCCGAGGCGTCGGTCATCTGCGCCAGATCCTTGGCCGAATATTGGGCCATAGCCGCCTCCACTTTTTCCGCCGAGCAGGTGCAGCCGAACTGTGCGGGTTGCGCGTCAAAGACACGCGGCGCCTCCTCATGAAAGAGCCGCAGCAAAAGATCGGCCGGCGAGACATGCGGGCCGATGAGCTCATGCGTCTCGGCCGTGTCGAGCAGCATGTTCACCCGGCGCCAATCCTCCGACGCGTCGCCCGACAGAACATCTGCCGCGGCAAGCAGCCCGGCCTCACCCGTTGCCTCGCCCACCACATGCTCGCCGGGTTTGGCGAGATGCTGGACCATCACACCGCCAGAGCGCCATTTTGCCGGGCCGCCAGGCGTGCGCGCCTGGGCTGCGGAAAGCTTGAACCGCGTCGCGATCTGCTCGGATTGCGCGAAGTAGATCTCGGCCGAGCGCGCAAGCGCACCCCCGGCAAGCGGCGTGATCCCCTGATAGGGGCGCATGTCGGCGCCCTGGTCGATGGTCATCGCAAACTGGCCGTTGCCCATGAGCGCAAAACTGTCCGAGGCAAGCTCGGGGATCGCCGCGGCGTCGAAGCTCGCCCATGCGCGGATGCGGGCGGGGTGGTCGGCCGCCTCGGGGGCAAAGTAATCGGTCGCTATGCGCCGAATCGGCCCGTTGCCCCGCGCCTGCAGCGACAGCCGCCAGCGCAGCTTGAGGGTTTGCCCGATGAGCGCCGTCAGCAGGCATGCCTCGGCAACCAGATCGGCGACCGGCGCGGGATAGTTGTGTTGCGCAAGAATGCGTTCCAGCACGCCGTCCAGCCGCGCCACCCGCCCGCGAATGTCGGGTCGGTCGAGCTGAAACGGCAAGATCATGTCGTCCCACGCGATTTGTGAGGCAGAGGTCATGGCTCGGCTCCGGTCGATGGTTGCCGCCTGGCCCGATGGCCGCGGCTCCTCGGGAGGTATGCGCATGCCGCCGCGGGTGCAAGCATCCGCGCTTGCAGGCGGCAGGTGGGGCTCGCTAGGAACGGGTCCGGCACAGGTTTGGAGACAGTGATGCGCAGATTTGGGGCGCCGCCGCGCCGCGGCCAGATATATCGCGACCGGCCGGGCGTGTATGCGCTGATTTCCGGGCGTGGCGGTTTGCTGCTCACCGCGAGCTTTGTGCCCGAATTTGAACTGCAGCTTCCCGGCGGCGGCATCGATCCTGGCGAATCGCCCCTGGTCGCGCTGCATCGCGAGGTGCGTGAAGAGACCGGTTGGCGTATCGACCCGATCCGCTGTTTGGGTCGCTATCAGCGCTTCACCTACATGCCCGAATACGGGCTCTGGGCCCGAAAAATCTGTGCGGTCTATCTTGCGCGTCCGGTGTTGCGGCTGGGGCCGCCGGGCGAACCGCACCATCATCCGATCTGGATGCCGCCAGAGCTTGCGGAGGGTGTGCTCGAATCCGAGGGTGATCGGTGGTTCGTCCGATCATGGGCGGGCATGCCCGGCAGCCCTGGTGCGCTGCCGGCTTAGATCACCGCGAAGACGCGCCCTCGTCAGGTCTTGGCGTGCATACGGCGCCGGTCGTCGAGCGAAATCACCCGGGCCGCATCGCTTTGTTGCGCGGCGGCCGGGCGCAGTTTGGCCGCGCGGATCGTGTCGGCGACCATCAGTCGATGCTCGGTCAGGGCGATCAGCCGGCCAAGCATGCGCAGCGAACGGCCCTTGCAGGCGATTTCGACATTTGGTGCCTCCGGCCCAGCCTTATGGGCGCGTTCACGCAACGCCGCACTGAAGCGAAGCAGCTCAAGATCGCACCAGTCGCACTCCAGCCCGCGTGGATCATCGGTCAGGATCCCGGTTGCAAGACGGTCAGGCTGCCCGGCAAAGAGCGCCAGCTCGATCCCGTCCCATCCCGCAGGGCCCAGCGGCAGGGCGTCGCCCGCCCGGCCGAACACGCTCTCGCGCCAGACATCCGCACAGCCCAAAAGCAGCGCAAGATTGGCCTCGTCCGCGCTGTCGCGAAATTGGCGGTCGGCATCCCAACCGCCGGCCCGCAAGTCCGACAGCCCATCTGCACCAAGCGCGATCAGCAGACCAAGATTGACCGGTGACCAGACGGAATAGCCGGCCAACCATTCCGGGCCGGCCGCAATCACCCGCTCGGCGGCCAGATCGAGGTCGAAGGCGGCCTGGGTCGACCCGGTCACCGCAACAAGATGCGCCTGCGCGGATGCATGGTCGAACGCGTCGCGCAGCCAATTCGTCACGGGGTCGACCAGCTGGCGTGCTTCGGCCGAGGCCAAATCCTCATAGGCAAACACCGCCAAGGTCTCGGCCGGGTTGCATTTTGCAAGGAGGCCTGGCAGATCGCGCGCGTCTTCACTGGCAAGAAACGCAACATTTGGGGCGGAGCGTTGCGCGGCTGCGGCCTTGCACAGCCCCCGCGCGGCCGTCTTCGCGCCCTTGTCCGAGCAGTGCAGAATGGTTCGGAACGGCCGGCCGGTGGCCCCGCGCAGCGAGCCTTCGCGCACCGCCTGCGCAAGGCATTCGGGCCAGTGACGCGCGCCGGCAATGGCCAACGACACATCGGTGCCATCGACCATGGCGCTGCTGCCCCATGGCCGGCGCAGCACCGGCCCCGGCAGATGTGCCGTATTGGCCGCCGACCCGCGCCGCCCGGCAAAAAGGTCGCAGCGCCGCGTGTGCACGCCGCTGTCGCGGGCCAGATCAATGAGAAGAGTGCTGGCAGCCTGCGGCATGTCGAGCTGCGAGATGTCGGCTGCAATGCCGCCCTCGGGCCAGTCGATCAGCCCGATGGAGGCAGTGAATCGCCCGCTGCGGGCGCGTGTTCGGGCCATCGTCGAAAGGCATTGCAAGTCTTGCCATGTCTCACAGGTCATGCACGCGTCCTGTCCGGATAGAGGAAAGCACATAGGCGAGGTCCGGCTTTGCCGGTCTCAACGCGAGGCAGGCTGCACAGGCGGCCAAAATCCGGACATACACATCCGGCCAAGCCGCGCTGTGGCGACAGGTTGTGATGCCCCCGTTTTGCGCCTCGCGTGGCCGGAGTTTGGGTCGGAAGCTCTGCGGTGTCCAGCCGGATACCCATTCAATTTTACTCAACACATCAACACCTCCCAGCGATGTGGTCCTATTTTGGCGCCGAGACGCCCTTGCTTATTCCTGCTCCCAATGGGGTCTAGGCAGTGGCGCTCGCCTGACCATTCTCAATTTGCAAGATGAGGGCAGACAGGCGCGCAACCAGCCCGGCGCGATCGATCTGCAATGCAGTGCCGCGCGTGGCGTCGGCCAAGGCAAGACGACCGTCGCGCGCCTCGCTCCGCAGCGCCCATTCGCCCAATTCAGCGGCCAACCCTTCCAACCGCCCGGCGGCCAGCTCCAATGAGCCGGGCTCGGCCGCGCCGTCCAATGTCTCGCGGATCCGCGCAAGCTCAAGCGTCAAAACCTCGCCATCCGGGCGCGTTGCCGCCCCGCGGCGCGGTTCGGCCAGGGCAAGCCCGCCCATGCTGCGCAGCACGGCATGGAAGGCCAAAGCCGACGCGATGGGCTTTTCGCAGCGCGCATCGGCCAGACCGTCGATCGAGGGATCGGCAAGCCGCGCGGGATCGGCCGAGATGGCCAGGACCTTTGGGCGCACCGTGTCCCGGGCAATCCGGTTCAGCAAGGTGACGCCGCTGCCATCGGGCAGGCCGATATCGACAATCGCAAAGGCAGGTCGGAAGATTGCCAGATGGCGCTCCGCCGCCTCCAGCGTTGCGGCATGTCGGCTGCGCAGGCCGCAGGCCCGGCACATCAGCCGCAACGCCTCGGCGCTGTAAAGACAATCTTCGACGATCAGTGCTGTGGGCGTGGCGGGCAAAGTACCGGCCGCTCCAGGCAACTCAACTCGGGTGGCCATTGCATCCCCTCACGACTGTGCATGGACGCAAGCAGTAACGCGCCTTATCCCTAACCCGCGCTTAACGCTCACGAAGTTCGATGATGGCCCAGGAGGGACGGTCGCCATGAAAACGCCTATCACGATGTCGGAATTGCAGTCGCGCACCGGCGCAGAGGTCGGGCTGTCGCGGTGGTTTGAACTCGACCAATCCCGCATCGACCGCTTTGCCGAGGTGAGCGAGGATGCCTATTTCATCCATACCGATCCTGAGCGCGCCAAGGCCGAAGCGCCCTTCGGAGGCACGATTGCGCATGGCTTTCTGACCCTCTCGCTTCTTTCGGCGATGTCTTATGACGCGCTGCCCGAGGTCGTGGGCAAGCGCATGCAGGTCAATTACGGCTTCGACCGGATCCGATTCGTGGCGCCGGTCCCGGCGGGCTCCGCAGTCCGGGGACGCTTTTTGTTGTCAAAATGCGAGCGGACCGGGCCTGAGGAGGCAACGCTGACCTATTCCGTCACGGTCGAGATAGAGAACAGCGAGCGCCCGGCCCTGGCGGCCAGCTGGATTGCTCGGATCTGGGGCAATTTCTGGACGGCGTCATGAGCCTGCGCGCGGCCCTGTTGCTGGGCCTGATGCTGGGCCTTTTTCCGCTTTTCTCGACGCCTGCGCCTGCCTGCGGCGGTGACAGCCGGTGCACGGTGCCGGAGGGCTATTACCTGGCCCTGCCCCCGCCCGAGTGGGACGGGGTTTCGCCGCTCGGCCTGGTGGTGTTTTTCCACGGCTGGAACAGCTCGCCCGAAGGCATGACGCGCAACCGCGCCCTTACGGCTGCCGTGCATCGGCGCGGGGCGATGTTGGTTCTGCCCTGGGCCCAAACCGGGTATTGGCGCCAGATCGGCTCGGGCCGGGCGGAAGCCGGGCGCGACGAGGCCGCCTATGTGCGGGCGGTGATGCAGGATGTCGCGGCGCGCTGGCCGATCGACCCGGCGCGCAAGCTGGCCAGCGGATTTTCGCGCGGCGCCTCGCTGGTCTGGAACCTGGCCTGCTACGCGGGCGAGCTTTTCACCGCCTATGCGCCGATTGCCGGCGGGTTCTGGCGCACGACCCCGACCGATTGCCCCTCTGCGCCCGCCGCACTGCGGCATATCCACGGCACCGCCGACCGCGTCGTCGCCTTCGACCGGCAGGGCGTCTACAATTCCGCCCCGATCCCGGACGGGCTCGCACTGCTTGCCGGGCTTGCGCAATGCAATGGTCCCGGCGCGCCGGTCACGCAAGGGAAGCTGAGCTGCCGCGACTGGACGGCTTGCGCCGCTGGCCGCGCCCTGCAACTCTGCTTGCATGATGGCGGCCATTCGATCCCGGCGGAGTGGGTGGCTGAGGGCTATGACTGGATGATCGGGCTCGAAACAAAACGCGGGGAGGATTAGGCGATGGATCTGGGCGTATCGGCGCGGGTGGCGCCGCTGATCGAGGCGGTGCGCGACATGGTCGAAACCGAGATCGCGCCGCGCGATGCGGAGTTTCGTGCCGAGATCGGCAAGGCCGGCGACCGGTTCGTCTACACCGAGCGCATGACCGAGATCCTCGAGGGGCTGAAGGCCATGGCCCGCGAGCGGGGCTTGTGGAATTTCTGGCTGACCGACAGCGACAAGGGCTTTGGTCTGACCACGGTGGAATATGCCTATCTGGCCGAGGAGATGGGCAAGGTCCCACTCGCTGCCGAGGTCTTCAACTGCTCGGCACCGGACACCGGCAATATGGAGGTGTTCGAACGCTACGGAACCCCCGCGCTTAAAGAGCGCTGGCTGAAGCCGCTTCTGGCCGGAGAGATCCGGTCGGCCTATCTGATGACCGAGCCCGACCAGGCCTCCTCGGACGCGACCAACATCGCGCTGAGCTGCGAGCGTGCGGGCGATGCCTATGTGCTCAATGGCGAGAAATGGTGGGCCTCGGGCGCCGGCGATCCGCGCTGCGCGGTCTATATCGTGATGGTGCGCACCGGCGGCGCGGATGTGCCCAAGCACAAGCGCCACTCGATGATTGTGGTGCCTGCCGATACACCCGGCATCGAGGTGCTTCGGCCCATGGAGGTCTACGGCCATGACGACGCGCCGCATGGCCATATGCATATCCGGTTCAGCGATGTCCGGGTGCCGGCGGAAAACCTGCTGATGGGCGAAGGGCGGGGGTTTGAGATCGCCCAGGGCCGGCTGGGCCCGGGCCGCATCCATCATTGCATGCGGGCCATCGGCCAGGCGGAATCCGCGCTGGCCGCGCTCTGCCGCCGGGCGGTCAGCCGCGAGGCTTTCGGCAAGCCGCTGTCGCAGCTTGGCGCCAATCACGACATCATTGCCGAATGCCGGATGGAGATCGAGATGGCGCGGCTTTTGTGCCTGAAAGCGGCCTGGTACATGGACCAGGGCGATGCCCGTGCCGCCGCGCCCTGGATCAGCCAGATCAAGGTCGTCGCACCGCGGGTCGCACTGAAGGTGGTCGATGAAGCCGTGCAGATGCATGGCGTGTCCTGGCTGACCCCGGCCCCG
>JBCDDO010000031.1:0-12697 GCA_039180245.1 Pseudomonadota bacterium
CCCTGCACCCAGTCGATGGCAAGCCCGTCGGCCCGCGCCAGCGCCTCGGCCTGGGCCATCAGATCGGGCGAGGGGTCGAGCCCGGTGACGCGCGCCCCCGCCGCCGCAAGCCCGCGCGCAACCGTGCCGGTGCCGGTGCCGATATCGAGCGCCCTTTCGCCCGGCGCCGGAAGCCCGCGCTCGGCCAGCGCCGCAAAGAACCTGGGCGGAAACCCGGCGCGATGGGTGCTGTAATCCTGCGCAGCGCGGCCAAAATCGATGGTCTGGCCAAAGGCGCGCGCGCCGTCCAGATCGGGTCCCGCATCGCTGTCTTGCATTGCTTCCTCCGACAGGGATGGTCGCGTTGGACGTCGGCTGCCGGCATCGTCCGGCGACCCATGGTCGACAAACCGGCACCGGGATCAATGACGACCCTCTGGGTGACCGACCGCTCAGACGCGATCTGATGGGGTACCGCGCGTCCCGACTGCGTTCCGGTGCAGCGTACCAGCCGCGCCGGCGCGCGTCGAGGCCGCCTCCCCGCGTCGCGGCTTTGGCCTGGTCCTATGCGCCAATGCGCGCGGCAACGGATCCAGTGTCGTCCAGATCGGTGCCACCGGACCATTGCCCATAGGAGCGTCTTGGGTCATTCGACGGAACGCACGGGTGGTGGTCGAGTGCAGGCACAAACAAACCGCGGCGATCGTCACCCCGACAAGGGCACCGTGTGCTCCGGCGCGAAGGCAAGCGTCAGAACCGCGCCCAGCGCTGCGTCCAATGGCGCGGCGCCCGGAACCGTCACCCGAAGCTCCTGCCCTTCATACTCAAAGCGCAGCGCCGCGGTGGCCCCGGAAAACACCCGCCCGGTCAGCCGCGCCGCGACCAGGTTCCACCCCGCATCCGGTGGCGGGCCCAGCACGATATGTTCGGGCCGGACCGCGACCATCGGCACCGCCCCGCCGCTGTGGCGCAGCACCGCCCCATCCTGAAGCGTCAAAATCCCCTCGCCAGGCGCACCGGTGAAGATGTTGGCAGCACCCAGAAACTCGGCGGAAAACCGGCTGCGCGGGTGGGCATAGAGTGTCTCGGGCGGGCCCTCCTCGACCAGCTTTCCGTCGCGCAGAATGCCGATGCGGTCCGACAAGGTCAGCGCCTCTTCCTGATCATGGGTGACAAAGACGGTGGTGATGCCGATCTCGCGCTGGATCCGCTTGAGCTCGACCTGCATTTCCTCGCGCAGGCTCTTGTCGAGGGCCGAGAGCGGTTCGTCGAGCAAAAGCACCTTGGGGTCGGTCACGATCGCCCGGGCCAGGGCGACGCGCTGGCGCTGCCCGCCCGAGAGCTGGTGCGGGCGGCGCGGGCCGAAGCCATCGAGCCGCACCAGATCAAGCGCCGTCGCAACCTTTTTCGCGCGCGCAGCGGCGTTCAGGCCCGCCACCCGCAGACCGAACCCGATATTCTCGGCCACGCTCATGTTGGGAAAGAGGGCGTAGTTTTGAAACACCATGCCGATCTGGCGTTTTTCGACCGGCAGACGGGCGACCGGCACCCCGCCGATTTCGAGCGTGCCGTCATCGGGAAACTCAAACCCCGCAATCAGGCGCAAGAGCGTGGTCTTGCCGCTGCCGGACGGGCCGAGCAGGCCGAAGAACCCGCCTGCATCGAAGCTGAGCGACACCGCGTCGACTGCCGTCACCCCGCCGAACCGTTTGGTCACGCCTGCAAGCCGCACCCCCGCGCGCTCGGTCACCGCCATCAGCGCAGATCCCCAAACCGGGCCAGCCGCGCGACGATCAGCATCAGCGCCATCGACACGCCGATGACAATGGTCGAGATGGCATTGATCTCGGGCGTGAAGCCTTTGCGGATGGCCGAATAGATCTCGACCGGCAGCGTCACCTCGCCCGGTTCGGCCAGGAAATAGGAGATCACGAACTGATCGAAACTGACCGCGAAGGCAAAAAGCGCCCCCGCGATCACCGCCGGCGCGATGAAGGGCAACGTGATATGGCGCGTGACCTGCCAGGCCGAAGCGCCCAGGCTGCGCGCCGCCTCCTCCAGCGCCGGGTCAAACCCCGCCAGCCGGGCCGAGACAACGATCACCACATAAGGAATGGCAAGTGCGACATGGCCCAGGATCACCGCCGGGCTGCCGCGCTCGATCCCGATGAAGAAGAAAAAGACCAGCATGGCCGTGCCGGTGATC
This sequence comes from Pseudomonadota bacterium, assembly GCA_039180245.1. Classification (GTDB taxonomy): domain Bacteria; phylum Pseudomonadota; class Alphaproteobacteria; order Rhodobacterales; family Rhodobacteraceae; genus J013. The sequence continues at coordinate 2,186 of JBCDDO010000031.1, forward strand.
AGCCAGGGAATGGCGATGGGCGGAAACAGGAGCACCTGAAAGACGCGCTTGCCGCGAAAGGCAAAGCGGAACAGCCCCAGCGCCGCGGCGGTGCCCAGAAGGGTGGCGAGCAGCGTGGTGACGAGCGCGATCCAGATCGAGTTCCAGGCAGCGGCGAGCAGCGCCTCGTTCTGGGCCAGTGCGACATACCAGGCGCCCGACGGCTCGATCGGCAGCCGATAAAAGGGCGAGGCGTTGAAGGACATCGCCGCCATCACCCCGATGGGCAGGTACAAAAAGACCAGGGTCAGCAGCACCCAGCTTCGACCCAGGGCATTGAGCACGCTCATTGCGCGCGCCGTAAGATCGGCGCGGCCAGCGCCAGGATCGCCAGCACGACCGCCAGCAGCACAAAGGAGAGCGCCGCCCCCAGGGGCCAGTTGAAGACGGCGGTGAACTGATCCTCGATCACCGTGCCGAAGACCGTGCCGGCGCGGCCGCCCAGGATCCGCGGCTCCATGAAGCTGCCGACCACCGGCACAAAGATCAGCACCGCCCCCGCGGCAATGCCCGGCAGCGCCAGCGGCAGCACAATGCGCCAGGCGATCATCCGACGCGGGGCGCCGAGCGACCGCGCCGCCTCGATCAGCCGATCGTCGATGGCCTGCATGGCAAGATAGGTCGTGAGGATCACGTAAGGCAGGTAGGAATGCACCAGGCCGATCACGATTGCCGGGGTGGAGAAGAGCAGGCTCACCCGCACCTCCCAGGGCCAGATCGCGTTGACGGCCCAATCAAGCACGCCATTGCCGCGCAAGAGGATCGCCCAGGAAAAGACCCGCACCAGACCGTTCGACCAGAAGGGCAGGATGACAAGCAGGAACAGCGCCTCACGCCAGCGCCCCTTGATGGTCTTGGCCAGGACCCAGGCGCAAGGCACGCCGATCAGAATGCAAATGGCGGTGACCAGCGCCCCGATCCAGAGCGAGCGCCACAGCAGGTCGAGATAAAACGGGCGGGCAAAGAATTCGGCATAGTTTTGCAGGGTCAGCGTCGCCTCGCGCCCTGCAATCGGCGTGTCGGTCAGCAGGCTGAAAAACAGCATGGCCGACAGCGGTAGGAACACCGCCGCGGTCAGCCACAGATAGGCCGGTGCGATATAGGGAAACGGCCCGCGCATGCGCCCCCAGCCGGTTGCCCGCGCACAGATCGCTGCGCCCTTTGCCGCGCCGACTACTGCGCCTCGGCTTTCAGCTCCTGCCACATTGCCAGATAGGCCTGCATTTTCTCTTCCGGCACCGGCAGCATAATCTCCACCCGCGCGATGTTGTCGGGATCGCCCAGCACCACGCGGTTGAAGGCATCCTCGGGCAGGGCCGCGGCGGCCTTGATATTGGCCGAGGCCGGGGCGCCGATATCGGTGTCCCATTTCACATAAAAGGCGGGGTCGATCATCCAGTCGATGAAGGCCTTGGCGGCGTCGACATTCTGGCTGCCAGCCGGGATCGACAGACCGTCGAGCCAGCCGATGGCGCCTTCCTTGGGCACAACGAACTCCACCGGCAGGCCGAACTGGGTCTTGGAGCGGCTGGCCGAGCCCGACCAATAGGTCGCCACATCGAACTCGCCCGAGGCGATGAACTGGTTCCAGTCGTTTTCGGAGGACCAGAAGGTGCGGATCTGCGGGATCAGCGCGGCAAGCTTGGCGCGCACCGCGTCGAGGTCCTGGATGTCGTTGATGCTCTGCCCCGTGGCCAGGGCGGCAAACTGCACCGCCTCCAGCGCGTCGTCGCGCCAGCCGATTTTGCCCTTCATCTCCGCGGACCAGAAGACCTCCAGACTGTCCGGCGGGTCCATCGCGTCGGAATTATAGGCAAAGCCGGTCAGGCCCCAGACCCAGGCCACGCCATGCACCACGCCCTCGGGCGCGAGTTCCGGATTGCCGGCAAGATTGGGCGCAAGATCGGCCACATTCGCCATGCCCGCGGTGTCGATGGGTTGGATCAGCCCCTCGCCAGCCGCCTGCTGGGTGTAGGCCGCGTTGATCAGCACCACGTCATAGGCGCCGGGATTGGTGCGCAGCTTGGTCAGCATCTCCTGTTCGGAATTGAAATAATCATGCACCACGCTGTGGCCGGTCGCCGCCTCGAACGCCTCCACCGCCCAGGCCTCATCGGTGCCATAGCCCTTCCAGTTGAGAACCCGGATCTCGGCCGCCTGTGCGGCGCCGGCCAGAGCGATGGCAAACCCAGCGGCCAGGGCGAGCCCAGCGTTGAATGCGGCTGTCTGTCTGAGTGATTTCATTGTCCTGTCTCTCTGGTTGTTCACGTGGTCGTGGCGGCGGGTCATGTTGCGGGTCATTGAACGGTCACGTGGCGGGGCTGGTAGCGCGGCGAAGTGCTGGACCCAAACTGGGGTCAGGCGCGGGGTCTGAGGCAGCGCCTTGCGCCAGCAGCCCGCGGATCTGGGCAAGATCCGGCGCGGTGGCCGGCCCGTTGCGCGTGATCGACAGGGCCGCTGCGGCATTGGCAAACCGGGCGGCCTGCACAGCCTGGGCACCGGCGTCGAGCGCGGCAATGAACGCCCCGATATGGGTGTCGCCGGCACCGTTCGTGTCGACCGCCTGCACACTCGGGGCCGGGATGTGCCGGGGAAGCTCGCCGCGCTGTGCCACCCAGCAGCCTTGCGCGCCCGCCCGCAGAACCGCCCCTGCCGCGCGGGGCATCATGGCCAAAACCGCCGCACAAAGCGCGGCCTGATCGTCCGAAACATGGCCTGTCAGCAGCCGGGCTTCGGCAAGGTTGGCGCTGATCCAATCGGCACGGGCAAGGATCGGTGCGCGCAAAGCGGGCGGGATCTCACCCACCAGCGGCGCTGGGTCGAAGACCAGGCGGGTGTCTTTGGCCAGCCCGGCTGCATGGGCCGCGAGCGTTGCGCGGTCGCGCCCACCCAGCGCATAGCCGGACAGAAGCGTCCAACGCGCCGTGGGCAGGGCGGCCAGCATTTCGCCACTGGCAAGGTTCTCGGCCCCCGCGCAAGACACAAAGCTCCGCTCGCCGGAGGGCTCGACAAAGACCACGCAGCTGCCTTGATCGATCTCGGCGCGATCCTGGCGCAAGGTGGGAATGCCGGCGCCCCGCAATCCGATCTCCACGAGCTCGGCAAGCGCGCCTCGGCCGATCCCACCGCCATAGGCGACCGCAAGGCCGGCGCGCTGCGCCGCGACCATGGCGTTGAAGCCGCCGCCCGGGCAGGCAGAAAAGCCGCGCGCAGCCACCTCGCCCCCCGAATGCGGCAGCCCCTCGACCCGGTAAATCAGATCGACCACGACGCCGGAAAGCTGCAGGAGCCCGATCATGCCAAAGCCCGTTCGGTTGCGCGGCGAAGATCCAACAGCCCATCGACGATTGGGTCGAGATCGAGCTGGTTTGTGCGCGTGACCACCGCGACAGCGTCCGCTGGCAGGGCCGCGGCGCCGGTGCATGCCCCGCAAAGCGCGCCGGCGATTGCGCCGATCGTGTCGGTGTCGCCGCCAAGCTCGGCGGCCCGGCAGGCGGCCTGCCAGGCATCGCCCTGCGCGGCCTCGGCCAGGGCAAAGGCGCAGGGCACCGACTCGGCGGCCTGAACGCTCGTGCCGCAGAGCGCCGCTGCGTCGGCTGCAGTGCAGGCCGCGACGATCCGAGCCGCTACATCGCCCCCGTCCACCCAATGCCCGGTCAAGGCGCCGAGACGGGCCGCGGCGCAGGCGGCGTCACGCGCCGTCGTCCAATCGGCCCCCGCGATGCCTGCGCTGATGGCGGCCGCGACCGCCGATGCCGCTGCTATTGCCGGCGCGGTTGCATGGGTCACACGCGCGGTCTGTGCCACGCGCGCAACCAGCATCGCGGCTGGCTCGGGCGGCGTTGCGATCGCCACCGGCGCGATGCGCATGGCCGCGCCATTGGTGGTGCCATGGCGTCCTGCCTCTGCCGGATCGGCGCCGGCCAAAAGCGCATCGATGGCCCGTTTCGTCGAGGGCCCGAGAAGATCGCGCAGCCCGCGGGCCCGCACGCCCTCCTCCCAGCCCAAAAGATCTGCCGCCCAAGCTTGGTCATCCCATCCGCCGAACCGGCCGTCGGCCGGCCGGATTTGGGGCGAGCAGGCGAGCAGGCGCCGGGCCAGCAACAGCGCCTGTTCCGTGTCATCGGTGACCGCACCGGCTGGCAGGCCCTGGCTGACGGGGTGTTCGGCAAAGGGCGCGAGAAACCCCGTGATCGGGCCATAGCGCGCGCGGATCTCGACCGGCGACAGGGTCTGGGTCGGCATGCCCAACGCATCGCCGATCGCAAGGCCCAACAGCGCCCCCATCGCACGATCGCGGATTGCCTCATCTGTCAGATTGCGGATCGGACCCATCACCCCGCCTCTTGCGCCCGTTAACCCTGCGCGGCGCGGTGCGGCCGGTCAAGCGCGCGTCGTCGCCTTGGAGTTGAGATCTGGCCTGGGCGGCGGTGCAGTCACCGAGCATCCGCGTCCAATCTGGCCGGCTCGTTCAGCGCAGCCCATCCGCGCCGACGACATCGCCGGCTGCCAGCCCGCCCATGCGGTGATGGATGCGTGGCCCGCGGCTCATGGCCAGCGCAAAGAGCAGCTCGCCCGCCCGCGGTGCATCGGGCAGGCCCACCTCCATCGCATCGAAATGCGAACGCACATAGGCGGCGTTGATATGGCCCAGCGGAATGTCGATGCGGGTGCCGGGGCCGCCCACTTTCATGGCAGAGGGCACAATGGCCTTGGCCTCGCCCAACCGCGCGCGCATCGCGTATCCGCCCGGCACATGCCAGAGCGCGGTGTGCTCAAGCTCGCCGCTCTCACCCGCAAGCGCCGCCTTGCCATAGCCGTCGATCCCGTCGAGCCCGCCCATCGCAGCGATCAGCCGGTCGGTCATCGAGATCCCAAGCGGTTTGAGATCCTCCATTGCCGGCGCGAGGTCGGGTTCGAACATCCCCGCGAACGGGTTGGCAACGACCGCCAGAACCGCCGCGCGCATCCGCGGTTGAGGCGGCGGCGGGCCGCCTTCATGGTGGATTTCCTCGACGATCAGCGCGGTTTTGCGCAGTTCGAACTTGGACATTTCACTCTTTTCCGATTGATGGAAGACCGATATTGCGCGCAGAGTCGGACAAATGCAGCGAGGCGGCGGCGATCAGGCCTTTCGCCCGCATGGCCTCGGCAACCGCCGCGCCGCGGTCGAGCGCAGCGTCTGCCTCCGCATCCGAAAGCGGCCCCACGCCGACAGTGACCTTCTGCGCGCCCAGATCGCTTTCCGGGCGCAGGCTGTCGGCCGGGGCCCGGTCAATTGCCGGATGGCCCGGCAGATCCACGGCATTTGCAATGAGCGTTGCAGCGACATCGGCGGCCGCAGCCGAGCCCGCCAGCACCGTCACCGCATCGGCAATGCCCAGCGACAGGCTGCGCCCGCGCCAGCCCGAAGTGGCCATGCCACACACCCCATCCTGCGCGGCAATGGTGATGCGCCCGGCATCGCCGTCATTCCAGAGCGCCGCATCGAGCGTTTCGGTGCCGCTCAGATGCAGCGCCGCATCGCCGCCATTGTTCACATAGGCCTTGGGAAATGCGACGACCGAGGTCATCGCCGCCATCACCTCATCGGCCACCGCGCCAGCCACCGCGGCCATCGGCGTGACGAAGATCGGCCGATGCGGCAGGGTCGCCGCCTGCATGCGTCGCGCAACCGGATCGGAAAAAACCCGGCCCGCATCGACAGGCAGCCGCAGCGTTGGCAGGTCGCGCACCAGCCCGTCGAGCAGGGTCTCAAACCGCTCCAACGCGGCGCCATAAGCCTCGGCCCGCATCGCTTCGGCGCCAAACACCTGCAAGATAAGATCGGTGGGACCGTGCTGCAGGTGCAGCCGCCGCCCATCGGGCAAAAGGGCGGCCACCGGTCCCATCAGCGGCGCCGGTGTATGGTCGATTTCGGCAGTCGGGCACGCAGGGCGTCGCTGCGTCCGTCCTGCATGGCTGAACCGCGCTGCGCGGCTGAACCGTCTTGCGCAGTCGAACCGGCCTGCATGCCTGAACCCTCCTGCGGGTCGGCACTGGGTGCGGCTTGCGTCGACGGCGGCGGGATGCCGCGGGATCTGGCGCCATATTCGCCGCCGCGGGCCAGCACATCGTCCAGATCGCGGATCGCCTCCATATGCCCGCCCAAGCGCGCATAGGCCGCGCGCGGCAAGGTGAACTCCAAGGGCGCAACCAGGGCCGGGGTGGGGACCGAGCCGAAACTGCGCTCCGGCAGCGCCGTGACATCGACCATCAGTGTAATGCCGCCGCCGGGCCAGACATAGACCGGTGCACCGCCGCTGGTGAGACGTGCGACGCCCGATTGCACCGCCTGCGTCAGCCGCACCGGGTTTTGGGTGACGCCGGAGCGCAGGCTGCCGCCAGCCCCGCCGGTGAACAGAACCGTGCAGCGCGAGGGTTCGCAATTCTCGTCGATCAGCTGCACTGTTTGCCTCAGCGTATCCGGCAGCGGGGCGGGCTGGGGTGTGAGCATCGCATCGAGCACATAATACCCATACTGCTCGCCGGTGGTCGAAACCATCAGAAGGGTGAGGCCCGGCCGGGCGCCCTTGGCCGCGTTCCAGGGACCCAGGATGCTCAATGGGTCGATCAGATCGGTGCCGCCCCAGCCCAGCCCGGGCTCGGCGACCTGAAAATACCGCCCCGGGGTCGAGCGCCTGCCCTTGATGCGAATGCCGCTTGCCGGCCAGTCGATCACCTTGCCCGCCTGATGCTCGGACACAACCCCGGTGATGTGGTCGTCGACCACCACAACCTCATCGACCAGGCCCCGCCACTGCCCGGCAAACAGGCCGATGGCCGCCGATCCGCAGCCGACCCGCATGCGCGTTTCGGGGCGGCCATCGACGATGGGCGGCGCACCGGCTTTGACCACCACGGTCGAGCCGCCATCGATCTCAAGCTCCACGGCCGCGCCATTGCACAGGTTCAGCAGCGTGGCACAAGTGGTCCTGCCTTCGGATTTGGTGCCTCCTGTGAGGTGCCGCACACCGCCCAGCGAGAGCATCTGGCTGCCATATTCGGCCGTTGAGACATGGCCCACCGGCTCGCCCTCGGCCCGGATCATCGCCTGTTCGGGACCAAGATGGCGGTCCGTGTCGATCTTCACCTTGGCGCCGCAATAGGAAAAAATCGCCTCGGTCACCACAGTGACGAGATCGGCCCCGTCGACCTCGCGGCTGACAATGAACGGGGCGGGCTTATAGTCGGGATAGGTGGTGCCCGCGCCGATGGCGGTCAGAACCGCGCGATCGGGTGCTGGGTTTTCCGTCTGCTTGCCATCCCAGGACGCGGCGGCAAAGGGGCGCAGCTCGTCACCCGCCTTGATCCGCGCATCGAGGATGGTCAGCGGATCGACCCGTACAATCCGCCCCTCCTCATTGGCATAGCGGTCGCAAGCCCCGGCCGCACCGGGGGCGATGTAGCACATGACCGGGCAGGCATCGCAGCGGATCTTTTCGCCCGGCCGCGACCGGTCGGGGCGCGAAGCATCTTTGTCCGATGGATCCCGAGCAGACATATCGAGTGCGGTTCGGTCGGGGCGGGCACCGGCATTCATCAGTGCTGTCCGTCGCGCGCTGCCCTGCCGGGCACGGCGTCCAGCGCGGCCATCAGCCGGTGGGGCAGGGCCGGAACGCGGTCGATCTCGGCCCCTGTGGCATGGCGGATCGCATTCAGGATCGCCGGCGCGGTCGGGATCAGCACATGCTCGCCCAACCCCTTGGCCCCGAACGGGCCTTCGGGATCGGGCACCTCGATCAAGATCGACTGGATCGCCGGCATGTCGCCAAATGTCGGTATCAGGTAGTCATGCAGGTTTTCCGTGCGGCCGGGCACATATTCCTCCATCAGCGCCAGACCCAGACCCTGCGCGATGCCGCCTTCGATCTGACCCTCGGCAAGCTGCGGGTTGATCACGCGGCCCAGATCATGCGCCGCGGTGATCCGGCTGACCTTGACCGTGCCAAGACCGGTATCCACCGCAAGCTCGGCCATCTGCGCACCATATCCATAGACAGCGTAGGGCACGCCCTGCCCGTTTTCGTCAAGCGGCGTTGTCGGTGGATCATAGGTCGCTTCGGCCGAGATTGCATAGCCGCGCAGATCTAGCGGCCCGTCCAGCGCAACGGGCCGGGTGCCCTGCGCATCGCGCACGGTCAGCCGCCCGGCGGTCAGATCCAGCTGGCCATCCTCGCCGGCATTGGCCCGGCGCAGGATCTCGGCGCGCAGCGCGGTCCCTGCCTCGGCCGCCGCCCTACCGGTCACAAAGGTCTGGCGCGAGGCAGAGGTCTTGCCGCAATCGGGGGTCAACGCGGTGTCCGGCCCGATCAGTGAAAAGGCCGTGACCGGCAGGCCCAGCGCATCGGCGCAAATCTGGGTGATGACCGTGTTGGCCCCCTGACCGATATCGGTGGCGCCCTGGTGGAGCGTGAGCACGCCGTTGGCGCCAAATCCGAGACGGATTGTCGACGGGTTGGGCAACGATGTGTTGCCGCAGCCATACCAGCAACAGGCCAGCCCCACGCCATGACGCAGCGCCCCGCCCGCGCAGTTCGCCGCCGCCGCGTCGGCCTGGGCGCGCTGCCAATGCGGCTTGAGCGCATCAAGGCACGCGCCGATCCCGACCCCGAAAAGCCGCTGGCCGGTGGCTGTGCTGTCGCCGTCCGAGAGCGCGTTGAGCCGGCGAAAGTCAAGCCGGTCCATCCCGCAGGCCTCGGCGAGCCTGTCAAAGAGCGTCTCCTGCAGAAGCGCCGCCTGCGGCACGCCAAAGCCGCGAAACGCCCCGGCAACCGGGTTGGTTGTGTGCACGGCCCGCGCCTCGGCCCGGTAGGCGCCGATCCGGTAGGGCCCCGACGCATGCACCGGCACCCTGTTGGCCACGGTCGGGCCCCAGCTTGCATAGGCGCCGGTGTCGAAGACCCCATCAAAGACCATGCCCACCAGCCGGCCTTGCGCCTCGGCGCCGATGCGGGCCGCCCTCAGGCCCGGATGGCGGTTTGTGGTCGGTTGGATAGATTCGCGGCGGGGGGAGTCGCCGTGACGGACCAGCGGGCCCAGCGGCTCTTTCGACACGATCTCGGGCAGAACCACGTGATCGCCGGGGTTTTCAAAGGCAGCGCGCGTTGCGGCCAGACCGGATGCGTCCGTCGTGTAGACGTCGCAGGCACCGGCCAGGTACTGCTGCTGCGCTTCGGCGTTGGTTTCGATCGGAACCGGCTCGTAGCTGATGTTGTTCGAGCGGAAGAAATCCGCCAGGTTCAGCTCGGTCGTGGTGCCGGTCTGGATGCAGACGGTCGCGCCATCAAGATCCAGTGCCGAGGTCACGCCCAGTTCGCGCGGAACCATAAAGCCCTGACCGTCGTAGTAGTTGATGCCGACAAACTCGAACTTGAGGTCGACGTCACGGCTGAAGGTCCAGGTCGTGTTGCGCGACAGCATGTCGATCTCGCCAGCCGCCAGAGCGGTAAAGCGGGTCTTACCGGTCAGCGGGACATAGGTCACAGCGTCCGGGTTGCCCAAAGTGGCGGCAGCGACCGCGCGGCAAAGTTCAATGTCGAAACCTTGCCAGTTGTTGTTCGCGTCGGGTGCCGCAAAACCAACAAGGCCGGTATTCACGCCGCAGTTAAGTTCACCGCGTGCCTTGATGTCCTCCAGCGTGCTGGCTCCGGCAGAGGCTGCAACAAGCCCCGCAGCGCCGACAACGCCGAGAAAAACGGATTTTTTCATAGTTACCTCATCCTGATGCCCCGCATTCGCGCGGGCTGATTACGGCCTGAAAGCCGCGTTTGAGATGAAGGAGTCCCCTTCACATCCGCAAATACTGGGTCCAAGTCCTAACGAGGTCAAGGTTATCTGCCGAATTTCCGGGCAAACGAACACTTCTTGTCAAATCGCGCTGACAATGATCATTCGGTGTGGTTTGCGCCCATTTCAGAGGCAGAATGAAAGAAGCGATCAGCATCACGAAATGCCTGCCGTTTCAATTGGTTGACCTCTTCGGCCTCTTCATCCGCGCCCCACTGCGCGATCTGCCAAAGCTCATCGATCCGCGCAATCTCCCACAGGGCGTCGGGCGGCTGCACGCGGTGGACCGCAGCAAAGCCTATGATCAACGACCCAGGCAGGCTCACAAGATCGTGGAAGGCGGCAAGCTGAAAGTCGGTGAGCGCGTCAACGTGCTGATAAAGCTTTGAAAGCGCTTGCATGTCTTGGGCTGCATGCATGACACCAACCACAGGCCGCAGCCGCGCACCCAGCACCTCTGCCGCCCAATCAAGCAACGGATCCCAGGCCTCTGCCTGTTGCTCAATCAACCCCTGCGGCGCCTCTGCCCGATAGCACAATAGGTCGGCCACGGACTTCAGAGCCCTCGGGCCCCTGTTCAGCACTGCCCCGCACGGGCATGTAACCGACAGTTCTGCCGTGGGCTCGGCATACGTTCTAAGAAGC
>JBCDDO010000032.1:0-12490 GCA_039180245.1 Pseudomonadota bacterium
ATTGCGGCCTCCGTGCGGCGGCAGCCTGACTGCCAGCCGCCGATATGCGGTTTTGCGGGGGAGATCTCAGGCAACCTGGGCCCAGGCCCCGGCCTGTGCGGCGGATTGGGCAAAGGCTGCAAAGTCGCGCGGCGGCCGGCCCAGGGCCAGGGTGACCCCGTCGGCAAGATGGGCGTTGCGCCCGTCCAGGGTTTCACGCGCGATCTGGGTGACGATGTCGGCCAGCGCCTTGCCCATCGAGGACATCAGGCTTTCATGAAAGGCCTCGAAGCTCATCGGCACGTGCCGCACGGGCCGGCCCATCGCCGTGGACAGATCCTCGGCCATCTGCGCAAAGGTCATCAGGCGCGGCCCGGTCACCTCATAAAGCGCGCCGGAATGCCGGGGCTCGGTCAGCGCGGCAAAGGCAACATCGGCGATGTCGTCAATATCGATGATCGGCTCGGCGACATCGCCGCCGGGCATCGGCAGCACCCCTGACAGGAGCGGCGCGTGCAAGGCGCCTTCCGAGAAATTCTGCGCAAACCAGGCCGCCCGAATGATGGTGTGATCGAGACCGGAGCGGCGCACGACCTCCTCGCCGCGCTGTGCATGCTGCTCGCCGCGTCCTGTGAGCAGGACCAAACGCTCCAGCCCGGCCGCGCGCACCGCTTCGCAGAGTGCCGCGACCTTCTCCACCGCGCCAGGCACGGCGATGTCGGGAAAATAGGTGACATAGGCCGCGCGACAGCCTGCCAGCGCGCGCGCCCAGCTTGCCGGCTGGTCCCAGTCGAAGGGGATCGGCGCACCCCGCGCACCGGGGCGCACCGCATGCCCGGCCGACTGCAGGCGGTGAACGACGCGGCGGCCGGTTTTTCCGGTGGCGCCGATGACAAGTATGGGTCGCTGTTGCATGGGTCATCTCCCTTAGAGCGTTGCGCTGATCGGGAGATACCGTCTGGCCCGACGCCGATCTTGGCACCGGATGCCAGGGTTTTGGCAGGACGCGCCAAACGGCCGGACCGGGTCGGCGGCGCGCTCAGGCGGCTTTCGCGGCGCGCCGAAACCGCGCCGGGCTGAGGCCGCGCCAGCGCTTGAAAGCCCGCGAAAACGTGCTTTGCTCGGCATAGCCGGTCAAAAACGCGATCTCGGCCAGGGAATAGGTGGTGCGCGCAAGCAGGCGTTCGGCAAGCTCGCGGCGCGCCTGCTCGACAAGGTCCTGGTATGACAGCCCCGCCGCGCCCAGGCGCCGCTGCAGCGTGCGCCCGCTCATGCCCAAGCGTCGGGCCGTTGCCGCAATGGCTGGCACCCCCTCGCTCAACGCCTGGGAGACCTGGATGCGCACGCGCTGCACAAGGCCAGCCTCATCGGCGAGCGCGGCGAGTTCGCGCTCCATATGCGCATCGAAAAACTCCGCGATCCGCGCATCACCCAACCGGTTTGGCGCGGCCAGAAGCGCGTTTGACACCGCGATTGCGTCATACTCGGCCCGAAACTGCACTGGAGAGCCGAAGAACGCCTCGTATTCGGCCAGGCTGGCCGGCGGATCGTGACGAAAGAAGACGGCTTCGGGCACAAAGCGCGCCTGACAGACCTCTTGGCTGATCCGCATGATCGCAGCCATGGTCTGCTCATTGGACATCTCCAGCCCCCGCCGGCGCTCACCGACCCTGTGCAGGAGGAAAAGCGACCGCGTCCCCTCCGCAACCAGCCGGTGGGTCGACACGCTGGTCAGCACCCGTCCATAGCGCTCGCCCCGACGGTAGGATCCCAAAAGATCCGGCGCGGATTTGAAGGCAAGGCCGAATGCACCGTAATCGTCGCAGCGCATCGTACCGCCGACACGCAAGGTCAGCGCGGGCGACCCCTGCTGCTCGCCATCCACGCGCTCGCAAAGGCTGTAATACGCGGCATCCTCGATCATCTGCTTGGGGTCGATGGGCGCGTTGGCATCGATCCCCACCAGGCCGAGCAGAGCCTGTCGGCGCGGATGATCAGGCGGCAGGCCCTCGGTGGCGATGCCGACAACCTTATGTGCAAAGAGCGAAGAGATCCGTCCCATAGCGCCAATTTAGACTGGGTGGCGCGTTTTGCGGAAGGTTCATGCAGCGGCTGCAGCGGTATCTCCACACAAACGGCACTGGAGACGGCTTTGGCGCGAGCGTGCATTGACCGAAACACGGCCGCGCTTAGATGACCCCGCGGCGCACCGCCATGATGGCCGCATGGTGCCGATTGGCCGCGCCCAGTTTGCGGATGGTGTTCTTGAGATGAAAATTCACCGTGGCCGGCGAGATCGAGGTGAGATGCGCAATCTGCTCGGTCGTTTTGCCATCCGCGGTCCAGCGCAGGCACTCAATCTCACGGGCCGAGAGCCCGTGATCATCCTCGTCAGACGCGCTTTGCGGGCCCAGCCGACGGGCCATCAGATCATGCATCTGCAAGGCGCGCAGATAGAGCGACCCGCCCGCGCCCAGCACAGCGCCGTCAATATCGGCACGCCGCGCGGTCACAATCGAGAACACACCGAGATCGCCGCGATGCCCCGCAATCGGGATCGAATAGCCCGCCGTGATGTCGAACTGGCGCGCCTCGTGAAAGACAATGCGCTGATCCTTCCGAAACCGGCTGAGAAACGACCCGTCGCCCCAGAAAAACGGCAGCCGCGACGCGCGGGTGGTGACCGCCACCGGGTCATAGAACCGGTAGAGCTTTTGCTGGTAGCGGGCCTGCCATTCCGCCGGGTAATTGGTGATCAGATTGCCGTCATCGCCGGTTTCTTCGCCCCGCCCCCCTTTCATCAGCAGATAGGAGAAGTAATGCGCGCCCAGGCTGCGCGCGTAGCGGGCCAGGTCATCGCGCACCAGGCCCAGATCTGTACCGGCGCTGATCGGGTTCTCGACAACATCGCGGAGCGTCTCCCGCATGCGCCCCTCCCTCGCGACCGGCGAAACTACCTGATGTGATAGGTTACAGACCCAGCCGAGCTTGCGCAAACTGATCCGAATGCACTCAATCAGGGAGTTGGACATGAAGCTTGCTTGCATGCTCACGGTCTGTGCAACTGCGTGTTTTGCGGCCATGCCAGCCGTGGCGGAGGTTGTGAAGATCGGTCTTCTTGCGCCTGTCACCGGGCCCTCGGCCGCGGATGGGCAGGATTTCGTCGACGGGCTGGCCTGGGCCATCGAAGAGGCCAACGACAAGGGCGGCATTGCCGGCTACACCTTCGAGATGGTCGTGGCCGATGTGAAGGACCACTCGGCCGCCAATGTCTCCAGCGCGGTCGAGCGGCTTTTGGGCACCGATGGGGTGGAGATCATCCTCACCGGCTATGCCAGCCTGTCGATGTTTGAGGTTGATATGATGGCAGAGGCCGGCATGCCCTATATCGCTGCAGGCCCCTCGCCCTCCTTTGCTGCCATCACCACCCAAGCCATCGAGGAGTATTGGTGCTGTTGGTCTTTCACCGCCTCCTTCAAAGGCTATGAGACCGATGTGCGCCCGGCGATCGAAGCGCTGGCCGAGCGCGGCGAGATCACCTTGCGCGACAAGACCGTGGCCATCGTCTCCTCAGACAACGCCTATTCGAAAACCATCTCGGAAGGCATGAAGGTGTCCTTTGAGGAGGGCGGTTGGACCGTGGTGGTCGACGAACTGGTGCCCTTTGGCGAGGTCGGCGATTGGCGCGCGATCCTGGCCAAGGTGCGCGAGACCAACCCCGATCTGGTGATCAACACCGATTACCTGCCCGGCAACTCCGCGCTTTTCCTCAACCAGTTCCTGGAGGCGCCGACCGAAAGCCTGGTCTTCCTGCAATACGCGCCTTCGGTGCCGGAATTCGTCAAGCTGACCGGCGCAAATTCCAATGGCGTGCTCTACAACCTCATCAACGCGCCGCTCAACAGCGATGGCTGGCCGCGCGGCCAGATGCTGACGGCCGCCTTTGAGGAGAAGTATGGCCGCGAGCCGGGGCCCTATGGCACCGGGCTTTACGAGATGGGCTGGATCTATTTCGAAGCGCTGGCCAAGGCGGGCGACCCGACGGACCGCGAAGCGGTGGCCGCCGCGATCGGCGAGACCAAGAAACCCACCGCGGCCGGTAATTTGGAGTTCGACCCCACGACCCATGTCGCCATCGCGTCGAACGATCATATCCCGGTCTCGTTCTGGCAGATCCAGACCGATGGCGCCCGGGTGCTTTTCGAGCCCAATATCTATGCAAATGGCAGCTTCCTGTTGCCACCCTGGTTGCAGTGACGCTGGGACAAAGGCAGGGCGCCCCCACCGGGGCGCCCGCGCACCCATGACCGCACCGATTCTCGCTGTCTCCAAGCTGAGCAAGGCCTTCGGTGCGCTGCGCGCCGTGGACGCGGTCAGCTTCGATCTCCGCCAGGGCGAGATCCTGGGCATTGCCGGGCCGAACGGATCGGGCAAAAGCACGCTCTTCAACGCCATGACCCGCATTCCCTTTTCGGCGGATGGCGGCGAAGTCCTGCTTGAGGGCCAGCCGATCCAGGGCCTTGCCCCGCACCGGATCGTGCGGCGCGGCGTGGTCCGGACCTTTCAGCGCGAAAGCGTGTTTCCCACGCTCAGCGCCATCGACAATGTTCTGATGGCCATTGAGAACAGCGCACGCCGGGCGCGGTTCGAGCGCGATGTGGCGATGGCCGAGCACGCGCTCGACCTGGCCGGTTTTCCAGCCACCCTGCACAATTGGCGGGCCGGTGATTTGCCGATTTTCTTGCGCAAGCTGGTGATGATCGGGGCGGCGATGGCGATGGATCCCAAAGTGCTGTTGCTTGACGAGCCGGCCTCCAGCCTCACCCCCGAAGAGATCGACCGGGTGCGCCTGCTAATCCTCAAGTTGCGCGACCATGGCGTCTCGATCCTTCTCATCGAGCATGTGCTGCCGCTTTTGTCGGGCGTGTCGGACCGGTTGATGGTGATGGACCAGGGCGCCGTGATCGCGTTGGGCCAGCCCGATGCGGTGATCCGCGATCCGCGCGTGGTCGAGGCCTATTTGGGCGCCGCGGTATGACCGCCCTGCTGGAGCTTCGTGGGCTGTGCGGCGGCTATGACCCGATCCAGATCTTTCAGGATGTCGACCTCACCATCCCGCCCGATGGTGCCATTGGCCTGTTCGGCCCCAATGGCCATGGCAAGACCACGCTGATGAAAACCATCAGCGGGGTGTTGGAGCCCTGGCGCGGCGATGTGATTTTCGACGGCCAGCGGATGAACCGCAAAGCCCAGCGTGGATCGCGGCGCTGGCGCAACTTCAACTATGACGCCATCCTGCCGCGGCGCATGGATCCCAAAGCGGTGGCCCGCGCAGGCCTGATCCATGTCGCGCAGGGCAGCCTTTTGTTCCCCGAAATGACGGTCGAGGAGACGCTGTCGATCGCACCCATCGCGGCCAAGGGCCGGGGCGATGCCGCGGCGCGCCGCGAGAAGGTCGAGGATCTGTTCCCCCGCCTCGCCGAGCGGCGCCGTCACAAAGCACGCTATCTGTCGGGCGGCGAGCGGCAGATGCTGTCGATTGCCGCCGGGCTGATGGCGGCGCCCAAGCTCCTGATCCTCGACGAGCCCACATTGGGGCTGTCGCCGCGCCTGCGGGGCGAGCTGTGCGATGCGATCCGTCAGGTGCGCGCGGCCGGCACGCCGCTGATCCTGATCGACCAGGATGTGGGGTTTCTCAAGGAGCTGATCGACGAGCTTTACCTCTTTGACCATGGCCGAATTTCGCACCGCCTGCTGCATGGCCAGATCCCCAGCCACGAGCGGTTGATGACGATGCTGTTTGGTGAGCCGGCATGAGCCTTGAGACGTTTCTTGTCGTGGCCTCCGGCGGGCTGGTGCTGGGCGCCATTTATGCGCTGATGGCCGCGGGGCTCGCCGTGGTCTGGACGACGCTGGGGATCTTCAACTTCGCCCATGGCGCCTTTATCGCGCTCGGCGCCTATATCGGCTGGCAGCTCGCGCATCAGGAGGCGTCGGGCCTGGGGCTGATTGCCGGCGCGCTCGGCGCCGTTGTCGCGATGTTTGCGATTGGCGTGCTCTTTCACCTGGCCCTGGTGCGACCGTTCGAGCGGCAGCCCAATATCGTGGCAGCCTCGGTCATCACCACCTTGGCCGGGGCCGCCATAGTCGAAAACGGCATCAGCCTGGTCTGGGGGCCGCGGTCGAAACAGCTGCCCAAGCTGGCCGAGGGCGAGGTGGCGCTGGGCCCCGTGGTGCTGTCAGGCGGAGACGTGGTGCTGCTGGTGGTTGTGGTGGCGATCCTGGCCGGGTTGGGCTGGTTTCTGGCCAGAACGCGCACTGGGCGGGCCATGCGGGCCGTGGCCCAGAACCGCGAGGCGGCCGAGCTGATGGGCCTTGATGTGCCACGGCTTTACGCAGCCGCCTTCGGCCTGTCGGCGGCAATGGCGGGGCTGGCCGGGCTCTTTGTGGGCTCGATCCGCTTTATGACGCCCACAATGGGCACCGATCCGCTCCTCAAAGCGCTGATCGTGGTGATCCTTGGCGGCGTGGCGCGCTTCACCTCACCCATCTATGCCGCGCTGATTGTGGGCATGGTCGAGGCCTATTCCTCCTATTTCCTGGGGCTTTACTGGACGCCGGCGGTGCTTTTCGCGCTGATGATCGTGGTGCTGGTCTTTCGCCCCTCGGGCCTCTTTACCAGCCACCAGCGAACCCTCTGATGCGCTACGATCCGCCCTTTCACCGCTCCAACGGCCTGCGCCCGGCACTGGCCGTGCTGGCCCTGCTGGCGGTCTTCCCGCTTGTCTTTGAGGCGTCTTATCTGCGCCACATCATGATCCTTGCCTTTGTCTTTGCCATTGTCGCGGCAAGCTGGGATTTCAGCTTCGGCTTTGGCGGGCTCTTTAACTTCGCCCATGTCGCGCTTTTTGCTGTGGGGATCTATTCCTATGCGATCCTGGCAAAGACGCTTGGGGTGAACCCGTGGCTGGCGGTGCTGGCGGCGGGGCCGATTGCGATGGTCTTTGCCGCGGCGGTCGCTCTGCCGGTGCTGCGGCTTGACGGGATCTATGTGATCCTGGTGACGCTGGCCTTTTCCCAGCTGCTCTTTCAGATCGTGATCAGCCAGTCCGAGATCACCGGCGGCACCTCAGGCATGGTCACCCTGCCCGCACTTTCGGTCGATGGGTACCGCTTCACCAAGGATGGCCGGATCGGGTATTACTACACTGGCCTTACGCTGCTGGTCGCGGCAGCGGCGTTTTTGTGGCAGCTCACCCGCTCGCGCTTTGGCCGCGCGGTGATCGCGATGCGGGATGCCAAATACTACGCCATCTCTCGCGGCGCGCCCGAGGGCGGCACGCGCCTGCTCACCCTCTGTGCGAGTGCGCTGTTCACCGGCATGGCCGGCGGGTTTTACGCCTCTTACGTCCGCGTGGCCTCGCCCGACATCTTTGGGCTTGGCCCGCTCACGCTGATCCTGTCGATCCTCCTGGTCGGCGGGGCCGGCACCGTCTGGGGCCCGATCCTGGCGGCCTTTGCGCTCACCTTCCTTTCCGAAGCGATCACCGATCTTGGCTTCTGGCGCGAGATCCTGATGGCGCTGCTGATCATTGCGGTGATGGTGTTTTATCCCGGCGGGCTGTGGGCGCTGATCCAAGAGCTGCGCGAGGCGGTCAGCGTGGCGCTTTCGGCCTGGCGGGTGCGGCGGCGGCGGGTGGCCGGAAAGGCGGCGCGCGAGGCGCGGATGGGGGCGCCGGAGCAGATGATCTCCACCCGACACGGCGCGGTTGCGGTCAGCACAACCGGGCCCGAAGACGCGCCGGCGATCCTGATGATCCATGGCAATTCGGCCTGCAAGGAGGCCTTTCACCACCAGTTTGCGGCGTTTGACACACGCCACCGGTTGATTGCCTTCGATCTGCCCGGCCATGGCGCTTCGGCCAATGCCGATCCTGAATTCAGCTACAATGTCCCCGCCTATGCCGATGTGGCCGAGGATGTTCTGGCCGCCCTCGGCGTCCAGAATCCAACGGTGCTGGGCTGGTCGCTGGGCGGCTATGTGGCGCTGGAGCTCACCGCCCGCGACCCGGCCGCCTATGCGGGGCTCGCCATCACCGGCACCTCTCCGCTCAACATCGTGCCGGAGGATTTCGCCCGCGGCTATGATGCCTCCTCGCATGTGGTTCTGGCCGGCAAGCAGTTCTTCACCCCGCAGGAGCAACGCCGTTTTGCGGGATCCGCCACCGCACCGCTCTCGCCCAAAAGCGCCTTCATGCATGCCAATATAAACCGCACCGACGGGCGGACGCGGATTTACGGGATCACCAAGCTTTCGGTCGTCGACTGGCCGCGCCAGATGCGGATGCTGCGCGGGGGCACGATCCCCTTTGCCGTTTTGAACGGTTCGGACGATCCCTTCCTCAACCACCGCTACATTGCCGGGCTGGCCTATGGATCGATCTGGACCGGCAAACCAAACGACATCGCCATGGGCGCGCATGCCCCGTTCTTCAACAAGCCCGAGGCCTTCAACGCGGCATTTGCCGGCTTTCTGGACTGGGCAAAGGCTGTGGAGAGCCGCACCGCCGAGGCCGGGCCGGCTCACTCCTCCGGATAGCCCGTCATCTCCAGATAACCGATGCCGGGATGACTGCCGGTCACCGTCACCGGCCCCTCCCAATAGGGGATCGATACCCCCATCCACGCATCGGGGTTTAGGGCGTCGACCTCCACATCAAGCCCGCGTTCCGGCAGTTTGACCCGCCAGCGCACCGGCAGCGTGCGGCCGGCGACGCGATGGGTGGTCAGCGGCTCGGCGCGAAAGACGCCGTCGGGAAAGGCGGTCACTGTGCCATCCGGCGCGATCCAGCTTGCCGCGCTGTAGCGCGTGCCGTCGGTCTGGCGCAGCTGAAAGCCCATCAGCTTGGCGCCATCCGCAAAGGAGAGCGAAAACCAGTCCCAGCCCGATTGCCGCTCCGACAAAGGCTGGGAGGACCATTCCCGGTCGAGCCAGGCCTCGCCGGTGACCGCGACCGGGCCGCCGGGCAGCGACAAAACCCCCTCGATGCGGAAGAAGGGTTGGGAGTAATAATAGCTCGCCTGCCCTTCTGCCGATTTGACCGAGAAGCCCGCATCGCCGTGAAAGACCAGCGGACCCTGCGCGGTCAGCCGCATCTCATAGCCGAAATCGGGGCCCTGGGCGGTCATCCGCAGATGGTCGAAATCCGCCCCCTCCAGCACCCATTCATCGATCCAGGCCCTGAAGGGGCTGGCCTCCACCCCCGCCTGACCGATCCCGCCGCGGGCAAAGCGCTCGCTCACAAAATGCTGCTGCGGTGTGGTCACGGCGGCATGGGCGAACCAGATCTGCGGCGAGCGCCATCCCTCGGCCTCGCCCGGCGTCAAGGCCGTGCGAAACAGCGTCCATTGCAGGCCATAGGGCGTGCCGTCCGCCGCGCGCAGATTTGCCGTCAGATACCACCATTCGATGCGAAACTCCGGATGCGCGGCATGGTCGGCCGGAAAGCTGAAGACATATCCCGGCGCGGGCGTTGCAAACCCGTCTGCATCGGTGCCAAGACCGGAAAAGCCCTGCCCCAACGCGGCAAACGGCCAGAGTACCAGCAAAAGCAGGAGCCTAGCGTTCATTGGAAAAAACCTTCAGCAAAGCGCCGAGCGGCGTGCGCGCCAGGCGCCAGGCCGGCCATGCCGCGGCCAGGGCCGCCGCGGCAAGCGCATAGAGGCCCAGCAGCGCATAGTCGCGCGGAAACAGATACATCGGCAATTGCCACCCAAAAGCCGCGACATTCACAACCGAGAGCAGCACCCAGCCCAGCGCCAGCCCCACCGGCAGCGCACAGAGATAGACGATCAAGGCCAGAACGACCGCGCGCAAAAGCTCCAAGCCGCCCAGATGCCGGCGCGTCAGCCCCAGCGCCCAGACCGGCGCCAGCTGCGGCACGCGTTGATCGGCCAAAGTCAGCAGGCTCATCAAAATCGCAAAGCCCGCCACCCCGAGCGTGAGGATATTGAGCGCGTCGGTGACAAGGAAGGTGCGCTCAAAGACCCGCAGCGACGCCGCTTTGACCACCGCCTGGTCGATCATCGCGTTTGCCGGCAGGCCAAGTGCGGCAGAGATCTCAGCACGCAAGGCATCGGGCGAGGCTGTGCGCACGCCAAACTGCCGGGCAAACCGGTCGGGATGCAGGCGCTCAAACACCGCTTGGGAAAGCACGACCTGACCCGCAGGGTTGCCGTAATCGCCCACCACCGCAGCGACGGGCAGGCTCAGCCCGTCGCCAAGCGCAATCGTTTCGCCGGGCCAAAGACCGGCACGACGGGCCAACTGTTCATTGAGCAGAACGGCCGACCCGGCCTCCACCCGGTCCCACACATCGGCATCCGCTGCCACAAAGGTCCAGTTGTCGCGGTAGGTGGGGCCGACCCGCACACCCATCAGTCGTACCGGAAGCCCGGCGATCTGCGCCGGCGCGCTGCGCAGCGGCAACACCTCCAATCCGCGCCCCAGCAGGTATTGGTCAAGCGCCGCGCTCTCTTGGGCATTCTCGACGCGAACAAAGAGCTCGGGCGCGAGCCGCTGGTCGAGAAACGCAACGAAGGTCAGGCGGAAGCTCGACACCATGGTCGCGACGCCCACATTGGCCGAAACCGCCAGCAGCAGCGCCATCAGCGCCAGGCTCAACCCCGGAAGCTGCTGGCGCGTGTCGGCCCAAAACCAGCGCCAGACCGGCGTGCGGCGCCAGGGCTGGAGGGCCCGGCTCACCCGCTCGGCAATTGGCGGCAACGCCAATGCCGCGCCCAAATTCAAACAGCCCAAAAGCACAAAGCCGGTGAGCACGTCATCGGCCAGAAACGCAAGCACCACCGCCGCGGCCAGCAGCATCAGCGCAGCAACGGTTTGCAGCCGCAGGCGTGCTGCATGGGCGGCGACCCAGGCGCGAGGCCGTCCGCCTGCCAAGAGCGGCATCTGCGCCACGCGCCAGATCCGGCCCGCCAGCGCGACCGCGGTGCCAATGAGCGCAAGACCAAATCCCGACAGCCACCATTCGGCGCGCAATTGCAAGCTGCCGGAGACCTGCGCGCCGTAAAGCCCGCGCAGGGTGGCCGCCACATCCGGCAGCAAGGCCGCGGCGATCAGGAACCCCAGCAAGACGCCCAATGCGGCGCCAATGGCGGCCAGGACCAGCATCTCGGCGGCGATCAGCGCGACCAGAAAGCGCAAAGGCACGCCCAAGGCGCGCAAGGTGCGGATCATCCCGCGCCGCTGTTCAAAGGCCAGGCCGAGCGCGCTGTGCACGATAAAGAGCCCCACGCAGAAGCTCAGAAAGCCGAACGCGGTCAGATTGAGATGAAAGCTGTCGGTGAGCTGGGCGATATCGGCGGATTGGCTGGAGGGCTGCAGCAAGAGATCCGGCGTGATGTTCTCAAGCGCCGGCCGCGACAGCGGCTGTTCGGGCAGCAGGATCAACCGGGTGAGGTCATCGCGCGCCAGCAGCGCTTGGACCGCCCCGATATCGCCCACAGCCAGGCCCGGCGCCACATTCGGGTCCACCGCGATGTCGATCAGACCGGCGAGCCTTTGCGCGGTCTCGGCATCGGCAAAAAGACGTCCCGAAGGCCCCAGCACCGCACTGGCCGGCTCGGCGGCAATGCTGACCCCGCCCAGACCGGCCGGTGCGGTCACCGGGTCAACGCCAATCAGGCGCACGCCGTTCAGCCGGCCTTCGATGATCGGCGAGACCAGCCAGCCGGCCCGCCGCAGCGCAATATAGCGCGCCTGCGAAATCCGGTCACCGCTGCGCGGCACCAGCTGGTCGTACTGCCCTTCGCCCAGGGTCGCCGCGGCGGCATCATAGCTCGCGCGCGCCTCTGCATTGATCGCCTGAACCCCGGACCAAAGTGCTGTGGCAAGCGCGAGGCCGGCGAGAAAGGCAAAAAGCTGCAAGGGGTTTCGCCGCCAATGCGACAGCAGCGCCCGCAGACAGGGACCGATCATGCGCGGCCGGGTGCGATGTGGCGCGCCGATCACCGCGCCGGCCTCGGGCGTGGCCGTCATTCCAAAAGACCGCCCGAGAGGCGCAACCTGCGGTCCATGCGTGTGGCAACCTTGGCCGAATGCGTCACAACCATCAGCCCGGTTCCGTCCAGCGCGACAAGCGCGAGCATCTGTTCGATGACATCCTCGGCCGTTGCTTCGTCCAGATTGCCCGTCGGCTCATCGGCCAGAAGCAGCTTTGGCCGCGCCGCCAGAGCACGGGCAATCGCCACCCGCTGTTGCTGCCCCCCCGACAAGGCCTCGGGGTATTTGTGCAGCTGATCTTGCAGACCCAAGGCCGCCACCAGCCGCTCGATCCGCGCCGGGTCGTCCCGGCCCGACAAGGCGGCGTGAAATCCGATATTTGCCGCAACTGTCAGCGAGGGGATGAGGTTGAACTGCTGGAAAACCAGCGCAATCTGGGACCGGCGCAGGTCCGACCGCCCGCGATCGTCGAGCCCCGTGACCTCCTGC
>JBCDDO010000033.1:0-12419 GCA_039180245.1 Pseudomonadota bacterium
GGTGGCATAGGCAATGTCGCAGCGGTAGGCGGCGCGCTTTTCCTCCTCGGACTGGTTGGGCACGATGACACCCACGCTCAGCCCCAGAAAATCATGGATCTTGCCCATCCATTCGGCGTCGCGACGGGCGAGGTAATCGTTCACGGTGACGATGTGCACGCCCTTGCCGCTCAACGCATTGAGATAGGCCGGCAGGGTCGAAACCAGGGTCTTGCCCTCGCCGGTCTTCATCTCGGCAATCTTGCCCTCATGCAAGATCATGCCGCCGATGAGCTGCACATCGAAGGGGCGCAGCCCCAACACCCGGCGGGCGGCCTCGCGCACCGTGGCAAAGGCCTCGGGCAGCAGCTCGTCCAGGCTTTCGCCCTTGGCCAGCCGCGTCTTGAACGCATCGGTGCGTCCGCGCAGCGCCTCATCGCTCAGCGCTTTGGTCTCGTCCTCAAGCGCGTTGATCTTGGCAACAAACGGTCGGTAGTTCTTGAGCTTGCGGTCATTGGCCGTGCCGAAAACCTTCTTGGCCAGTGTTCCCAGCATTCAGCGTTCTCCCGCCTTGCGCGCGGCCTCCCGCGACGCGCCACCTCTCGCGGCTCACCCGTCTGTGAGAATGCCCCGTCCACGCTTGTTCGGTCGCCGGATGGGTATTGTCGGCTGGCGCCCGACGTCGTAGAGGAGGGCTTGTCGCCGCAGCGGCCCGCGCTGGGCCGGGCCGAGATGTAAGGTCCGGGGCGGCACCTGTCAACGATGCTACGGCGGCTCCTTTCGCCCGCCCACGCGGGCGGAACCGTGCGGCCGCCGCCCTCGAAAGGACGCCAGATGATCCGTTCACCCGCGCCGCGCCAGGCCCTGCTCGCAACCGCTGCGATGCTTGCTTTGATGAATTCTGCGGCGCAGGCCCAGGACACCACGACCGAAACGCCCGAGGTTGTTGAGGAAACCGCGCCGGCAACCGAGGCCACGTCGGACGCGCCGCTGCCGCCCACCGAGGATGCGGCCGAGGAAGCGGTGCCCGAGATCGATGTCGATGCCCGCACGGTGCTGGCCACGGTGAATGGCACCGAGATCACCATGGGCCTCTTGCACTATGTGTTCACCCAGCTTCCGGCGCAGTATCAGCAGTATCCCGGCGAGATCCTGTTTCCGGCCCTGCTCGACCAGGCTGTCAATCAGGTGCTATTGGCCCAGGCGGGGACGGCCGATGGCATCGGAGACCGGCTTGTGGTGCAGATCGCGACCGAGAATGCCAATCGCGACGCGATCGCCGGCACCTTCGTCAACGAGATCGTCGCGCGCGAGGTCACCGAGGAGGCGATCCGCGCCGAGTATGAGACCCGCGTTGCCGCCCTGCCCGATGAGGCGGAGGTCAATGCCAGCCATATTCTCGTCGCCAGCGAAGACGAGGCCAAGGCGGTGATCGAGGCGCTCAATGGCGGCGCCGATTTCGCCGAAACCGCCAAGGAAAAATCGACCGGTCCCTCAGGGCCCAATGGCGGGCTTTTGGGCTGGTTCGGCAAGGGCCAGATGGTCGGCCCGTTCGAGGAGGCGGTCTTTACGCTCGAGCCCGGCCAAATCTCGGCACCGGTGGAGACGCAGTTCGGCTGGCATGTCATCAAGCTCAACGAAACCCGCACCAAGCCCAAGCCGGAATTCGACGCGCTGCGCGAACAGATCGCGGGTGAGCTCGGCCAAGCGCTGATCCGCTCGCGGATCGAGGAGCTGCGGGCCAGTGCAGAGATTTCCCAATCGATTGAGGGCGTGCCCGTCGAAGCGATCCGGGATGGCAGCCTGCTGGTCGAGTGAGTGCCGGTGCAACAGCGCGGTCGGATGCGCAGGGCTCGGGGGCTGGGATGATGCGGGATTGCGCGGCGTGCGCCCCGTCCTCTGCCGCAAGCCAGCCCGTTTGGCCTCTCTGGCCCCGGCGCTCCCTGGCGTTGATGCGGACGTCGCTTTTGGCTGGCAGGATTGATGGCAGGCAAAAGCCCTAAGCGCTCGCCCTTGGCGCCGCCCGGCGGGTTTCCGGATCTGCCGCGCGTCCCCGGCGTGCGGCTCGCGGCCGTCGAGGCCGGCGTGCGCTATACCGGCCGGCCCGATGTGATGCTGGCAGAAATTGCGCCCGGCGCCAGCATTGCCGGTGTTTTCACCCGGTCGGCCACCCGCAGCGCGCCGGTTTTGTGGTGTCAGGAGATCCTTGCAGCACAAACCGGGGCAGCGGACGGGCCGACGGGCATTCTGGTCAACGCGGGCAACGCCAATGCCTTTACCGGCAGCCATGGCATGGCGGCCGTGCACAAAACCGCAGCGGCGGCCGGCGCTGCGTTGGGCATTCCCGCACAGCGCGTTCTGGTTGCCTCGACAGGGGTGATCGGCGAGGCGCTGCCCGCCGAGCGCATCACGGCAAAGCTCGGGGATCTTGCCGCTGGCCTTGCACCCGATGCCTGGGCACCCGCCGCCCGGGCGATCATGACCACCGACACCTTTCCCAAGGGTGCGGCGCAGGTCGTCGAGATCGGCGGCGTAAACGTGACATTGGCCGGCATTGCCAAGGGCTCGGGCATGATTGCGCCGGATATGGCAACCATGCTTGCCTTCATCTTTACCGACGCGCCTGTCGCACCGGATCTCTTGCGCCGCATGACAGCCGCTGCGGCCGGGCGCAGCTTCAACTGCATCACCGTGGATGGCGACACCTCCACCTCCGACACGTTGATCGTGGCGGCGACAGGGACCGCGCCCCTGCCCCAGATCGGCTCGGCGCGGTCGGCGGCTGGCCGGGCGTTTGCCGCCGCGTTGGAGGCGGTGATGCGCGACCTCGCCCTGCAGATCGTGCGCGACGGCGAGGGCGCGACCAAGCTCGTCGACATCACCGTGACCGGGGCCGCTTCTGCACCCGCCGCGCGGCGCATCGCACTTGCCATCGCCAACTCTCCGCTGGTCAAAACCGCACTTGCCGGCAGCGACCCCAATTGGGGCCGCATCGTCATGGCGGTGGGAAAAGCCGGAGAGGCGGCGGATCGCGACAAGCTGTCGATCCGCTTTGGCGGTTTGCCGGTGGCCGAGGCGGGCTGGGTTGCGCCGGGCTATGACGAACCCGCCGCGGCGGCCTATATGAAAAACGATGAGATCTCGATTGCCGTCGATGTCGGGGTCGGGCGCGGGCGCGCCACCGTGTGGACCTGCGACCTCACCCATGGCTATGTCGAGATCAATGCCGATTACAGATCCTGACCCCACCTCCCCTGCGCCCGACGCGCCGGGCCCGGCCAACCCGCTGCGCATGGTTCTGGTCGCGGCCTGCGCGCTGGTCGACACCGATGGACGGGTGCTCTTGGCCCAGCGGCCCGAGGGCAAGAGCATGGCCGGGCTGTGGGAGTTTCCCGGTGGCAAGGTTGAGCCCGGCGAAACGCCCGAGGCCTGCCTGATCCGCGAGCTTGCCGAAGAGCTTGGCATCGACACCTGGGAAAGCTGCCTGGCACCGCTCAGCTTTGCCTCGCACAGCTATCCGACGTTCCACCTGCTCATGCCGCTATATGTCTGTCGCAAATGGCAGGGCGTGGTGACGGGCCGCGAAGGCCAGTCGCTCGCCTGGGTGCGGGCCGCCCGGCTGCGGGACTACGCCATGCCGCCGGCCGATCTTCCGCTGATTGGACATCTGCAGACTTGGCTGTAGGATTTATGTACAGACTCTGTTTGGTTGCTTAGTCATCAAATTGCAGAAATTTCGCTGGCAAATCGAGCACAGATCAACCAGTTTGAAATGTAAGCGGCGTAGGGGAAACCAGGTTGAGCCGCGACCAGGAAGGAAATGAAGAAATGATTGGAACCATCCTCATTGGGTCCTGCGTTTCTGTACAGGGTGAAGTGATCAGCAGGTTGCCGGGTGGGCGACTTCGCATCAGCGTAGGCGAAAAGGTCTTTACCGGCCGTGCCGCCAATCCCATCGAGTTGAGCCGCTTGTGGCCAAATGCGCGTGTTGAGCAGGTGGCCATCGCGGAGTGAAACCTCGCCCCCGGGCCGACCACAGGTTGCATCCTTGCTGAAGCCCTGAAGCGGGCGGAGG
This sequence comes from Pseudomonadota bacterium, assembly GCA_039180245.1. Taxonomy (GTDB): domain Bacteria; phylum Pseudomonadota; class Alphaproteobacteria; order Rhodobacterales; family Rhodobacteraceae; genus J013. The sequence goes on from JBCDDO010000033.1 coordinate 4,055, forward strand.
CGCGGTCCGGGTGCTACAATTTTGACGGCGCGCAGCGCCGCAGGTTCTAAAACGGCCGCGCATCGCGGCATGGGTCGCGGTGTGGGTCGCGGCGTGGCTGGTGGCATAGCCAGGCGTCGTCAGTGCCTGCGATCAAGTGCTTGTCGCACGGGACCCGGGCGTCATCCGTCCGGCGCGCCAGCCCGAAGCCAGGCACCAAGAAGTGCCCGCTCCTCATCGGTCATCGCGGTCTCATTTCCGAGCGGCATCGCTTTTGACAGCACCGCTTGGGCGATGATTTTCGGGGTGTGGGCGCGGATGTCCTCAATCCGGTCCAGCGCCACCCCGCCCGGGGCCTCGGCATAATCGGTGTTGGTCGGCACCGCCGCGTGACAGGCGGTGCAATGCGCGGTCAGCACGGCGAGCGCCTCGGCCGGCACCACCGCATCGCCGTCAGGCCCGGCCAGGTCCGGCCGCCAGCTTGAATACCACATCATGCAGATCGCCAGCAAAATCGCCGTCGGCCATTGCCAGCGCATGGCAAGGCCCGACAGCCCCTTTTCATGGCCGTTGAACCAATCGCGCACCGCCGCCCCGCTCACCAGGATCAGCGCGATCAGCACCCAGGATTGCGGATGCCCAAACGCGATCGGATAGTGATTCGAGATCATCATCAGGATGACCGGCAAGGTAAGGTAATTGTTGTGGGTCGACCGCAGCTTGGCGATTTTGCCGAAGCGTGGGTCGGGCGCCCGCCCCGCTTTCAGATCCGCCACGACAACCCGCTGGTTCGGAATGATGACCAGAAACACATTCGCCGACATGATCGTGGCAATCACCGCGCCGACATGAAGCCAGGCCGCCCGGGCCGAAAAGATCTCGCCAAACCCCCATGCGGCCACAACCAGCGCTGCAAACAACACCGCGAACATCACCGGGGGATTGTGTCGCAGGCGTGAGCGGCAGAGCGCGTCATAGCCGAACCAGCCTGCCGCCAGCGACCCCAGCGAGATCGCGATGGCCTGCGGCACGCTCAGCTCCATCACCTCGCGGTCAATCAAGAAACCCTTGGCGCCCCAGTAATAGACCACCACCATCATGCCGAAGCCGGTCATCCAGGTGAAGTAACTCTCCCATTTGAACCAGGTGAGCTCTTCGGGCATTTCACTGGGCGCCACTTTATATTTCACGATGTGGTAGAATCCACCGCCATGCACGGTCCAGTTCTCGCCCTGCTTGTCCTCGGACATGTCTTTGCGGCGTCGAAGCGAGTAATCGAGCCCCATGAAGTAAAAGCTCGACCCGATCCAGCCGATTGCCGCGACGATATGGGCCCAGCGCATGAACAGACTGATCCACTCGTGAAAGATCGCTTCCATCAGGCACCCCGGCTGAACATCGGCAAATGTTAGCCTTGCGCTGCAAGTGCGAAAAGGTCGAAACTGTCGCAAAGGAGGATACCGCCCGTGCCACTGTTCCGTCCCCATCCTGCGCAGATGGACCGGCACAGCTTTGTGGCCCGCTATGGCGGCGTTTACGAGCATTCACCCTGGATTGCCGAGGCCGCCTATGAGGCGGGCCTGCCGGCGGATGCCAACAGTCCGGCCGGTCTGTCCCAAGCGTTCGCGGCCCAGATCGATGCCGCACCGGCTGCGCGCAAACACGCACTGTTGGAGGCGCATCCGGATCTTGCGGGTCGGCTCGCGCTTGCCGGTGTCCTGACCGCTGCTTCTTCGGACGAACAGGCCAGCGCAGGGCTCGATCAGTGCTCGCCCGAGGAGTTTGCGAGCTTCACGCGTCTCAACACCACCTACCGCGCCAGGTTCGGGTTTCCGTTCATCATGGCGGTGCGGGGGCGCAGCCGGTCCGAGATTCTGACCGCGTTCCAGGCCCGTTTGGACAACACGCCGGACACCGAGTTCGAGACGGCGCTGCGCGAAGTTCACCGCATCGCACGATTGCGGCTCGACGCCCTTGCCGAGGAGCAAGAAGGATGAGCCCCGCGCCGGCCAAACCTGCCTCCGAAGCGAGTCCTGAGCCTCAAAACGGATGTCCGCCCCGGCTCCGGGTCGATCTATTCGGCGGTGTGCGGGTGTCGGTCGACGGCCAGCCCGTCGAGATCCCCTCGGCCAAGGCACGGGCCTTGCTTGCCTCGCTGGTGCTGGGCGGGACCGGCGAGGAGACGCGGGTGGCGCTGGCCGAGCGGCTTTGGAGCCGGCGGGATTCGTCCGAGCATCAGCGCAATTCGCTCAAACGCGATCTCAAGACGCTGGTCGATCTCTTCCGGCCGCTGGGCTTTGATGCGCTGGTCGGTCGGCGGCAGACCGTGCATTTGGACCTGTCGCGCACCGATTCGGACGTCATCGAGGCGCAGCGCAGCGCCGAACGCGGTTTGGCCCATGCCGTGCTCCTGACCCAGGAGCGGCCCTATGAGCAGCTCGCGCTGGGCTGCGACGATGTCGATCCGGAATTCTCGGCCTGGCTGGCAGATCATGGGCGCGCATTGCAGGCCGCCGTCGCCCGAGCGCTCGACCGGGCCCTGAGCGCGGCAGAAGACGATCCCCACCGGCGCATGGACCTGGCCCGCGCGGCCTTCAACCTCGACCGAACCAAGCAATCCGCGGCCATGGTTTTGATGCAGACGCTGGAGGATCTGGGCGACATCTCCGGCGCGTTGCGGGTCTACTCCACGCTCTACATCGCGCATCTGACCGAACATGACGAACCCCCCTCTGGCCGCATTGTGGAGAAGGTCGAAGAGCTCAAACTCGGTCAGCAGAACCGGGCGCCGCATCGCGACACCGCGGCGGGAGAAGATCGGCGCGGACATCTGCCGGCCCAACTGGGTGTTGAGGCCAGCGACTCGCTCAGCGATCCGGCGCTGCGCAGCGTGATGTTTGGTGTGATCGATGCGCTGGGGCGGCGGCCGGGCCAAATCGAGATCGTCAGCTCCGGGCAGGCAGACTGGCGCTTGAAGATCACGGCAGACGGCGCGGGCGGCGGCTTCCTGCAGCTTTGGCGAAGCGCCGATGACCGGTTGGCCTGGAGCGAGCCGGTTGCCGGCGGCGAGGCCGCAGCGGCCGATGCCGTGTCGCGGCGGCTGGCCGGCGTGATCTTGCAACGCACAACGGATGCTTCGTTCTCAAGCGCCATGGCACCCGCGGCGCCGCAGGATACACCACAGCCCTCTCCTCCTGTGCCGTTTGCACCTGGCAGCGAGATCGCCGAGGCCGAGACATTTGCTCTGCGTCTGCTCTTGTCACGGCCCGATGCGCCGGCCTCTTTGCCCGATGAAGCGGTTCATGCGGACCCGCAAAACCCGGTTATGCAGGCTGATCTGGGCTGGCGTGCCTTGTTGCGCGGCCAACGGCGCGATGCGCTGGCCGCTTTGCGCCAGGCTGTGGAGTTCGCCGGCGAAGATCTGGAGGTGCTGGGCGCGGCGGCGCTCGGCCTGGCGATGTTGGACGCGCAAACCGAGGCGGTGCGCCATGTCGACCTGCTCGCGCAGCGGCCGGAGGATTTGCGGCTGCGCGCGCTGCGCGGCACCACCCTGGCCATATGCGGGGACCGGCGGCTTGCCTCGGTCTGCCTTGCCGATCTGCCCGAAAGCTGGCTTTTGCCGCGCATGCTGGGCGCAGCCATGGCAGATCTGACCGGAGATCATTTGACCGCGCTCACCTGTATCGGACCCGGGCTCGACACGCTGGGCGATGGGGCGATGAGCTTTTGCGACTGGGCCGTGCATGCCTTGCCGCTTCCCGAAACCGCGGAGCCGATGATCCTGCGTGAGCGCTTGGCGGCTTTGGTGATGGCACGGGGCTGAGACCCTGCCCGGATATGTGTCCTCCGGTCTGGCCAGAGCGCTCCGGCAGGACCGGCGGCAGCGCCGGAGATATATCACGATAGGCTCACGCTCGAAGCGTTAACTATTTCTTGTCTCTTCCCGACGGTCATTCGACGCCGCGTCCCCTGAGGCCCGGATGGCACCGTGTACCAAAAGTACCCTTTGGGCCCATGCACGTTTCCCCTGTGCATGGGCCCGCGTTACTTTTCCCAGATCGCGCGGGTGGAGCTATTTTGTGCCGAACATCCGGTCTCCGGCATCGCCGAGCCCCGGCACGATATAGCCCAGCTCATTGAGATGCGTGTCGAGCGCAGCCGCCACGATGCGCACATCGGGATGTGCGGCTTTCATGCGTGCAACACCCTCTGGCGCGGCGACAAGGCACAGAAACCGGATGTCGGTCGCCCCTTCGGCCTTTAACAGGTCGACCGCTGCGGCCGACGAGTTGCCGGTCGCCAACATCGGGTCGACGAGAATAGCGGCTCTATCGACAAGCTCGCCCGGCACCTTTTTGTAATACTGCACCGGACGCAGCGTCTCCTCATCGCGGTAAAGCCCGATGAAACCAACGCGCGCCGAGGGGATGAGATCAAGAACGCCGTCCAAAAGCCCGTTCCCGGCCCGAAGGATCGACACAAGGGCGAGCTTCTTTCCCTTCAGGACCGGTGCCTCCATCTCGGCCAACGGGGTTTCAATGCTGCGCATCGTCATGGTCAGATCGCGCGTCACCTCATAGGCGAGCAGATGGCTGATTTCGCGCAGAAGCTGGCGAAACACCGCCGTCGAGGTCGCCCGCTCGCGCATCAGGGTCAGCTTGTGCTGCACCAGCGGATGATCGACGACCGTCAGATGTCCCATGCCCTGTTCCGTCATGCCTCCCCCCTCAGTGCTTTGGCCAAGTGACCGCGCTGTGCCTCGTCGCAGAAGGCTGCCGCGAGCGCAACCTGGTTGAGCCGCGCAAAATCGGCCCGCGTCCAATGATGGGCCGCTGCCAGTGCGGCATATTCCGAGGTCAGATCGGTGTGGAAATAGGGCGGGTCGTCGGTCGAAAGACAGAGCTTCACCCCGGCCCGGTCCAGGGCGGCGACGGGATGCGCCGACCAGTCCGAATAGAGCCCCAGTGCCAGGTTCGAGCCCGGACAAACCTCCAGCACGACCTCCTCATCGACCAGGCGGCGCACCAAATCCGGCGCCTCGGCCGCCCGAACGCCATGACCGATGCGCCGAACCTGCAGGTGATCGAGTGCCGCGGCCACGCTGTCGGGCCCGCCGAACTCGCCGGCATGCGCGGTCACCGGCAGACCGCCTTCGCGGGCGATGGCGAAGGTCCGCGCAAAGTCCGACGGGTGGCCGAAGCGCTCATCCCCGCCCATGCCAAAGCCGCACAGCCCAGCCGTGTGGGTTGCCAGTCGCGCCACCGTTTCGGCCGCTTCGGCGCCGCGATGGCGCACACAGAGCGCAATCCAGCCGGCCTCGATCCCCGGATGGGCCTCTGCCGCCTCAACAATCGCTGCGAAATGCTCGGCCCAGGCGCCGGGATCGCCGCCGCCAATCAGCTGCGGCGCCAGAAAGATCTCGGCATAGATCACGCCATCGGCAAGGCGATCGGCCAGCACGGCCTGGGTCAGGCGGTAATAGGCCTCTGGGCTGGTCAGCAACGCCGAGGCAACCTCATAGACATGCAGGAACTCGGTGAAATCGCGCCAGGCATAGCCGCCATCGGGCCGAAAGATCTCGGGCAGCACAACGCCTTGTCGGGCGGCTTCGGCGCGGATAAAGCCAGGCGGTGCCGCACCTTCCAAATGAAGATGCAGCTCTATCTTGGGCGTCGAGGCCCAGTCCTGACGGTCCGCGGTCACAGGAAGGACCGCCCGTGTCGACCCGGTGCCAGCCCCAGATGCGCGGCCAGCGTTTCCCCGACATCGACAAACCCGACATGGCCAAGAGACCGCCCGGCCTGCGCAGCGCCCGCAGCGAGGCACAATACCGGCACGCGTTCGCGCGTGTGGTCATTGCCCGGCCAGGTCGGGTCATTGCCATGATCGGCGGTCAGTATCATCAGATCCCCCGGCTGCAGCGCCGCCTCAAGCTCCGGCAGCCGCGCATCGAAGGCGCGCAAGGCACGGGCATAGCCCGCCACATCGCGCCGATGTCCGTAAAGGCTGTCAAACTCGACATAATTGGCAAAGATGAAATCGCCCGGGCCGGCCTCGGCCAGGGCCGCGATGGTCTGATCGACCAGTGCCATATCGTCAGGGCCCTTGCGCAGCGCGCTGATGCCGCGATGCGCGAAGATGTCGCCGATTTTGCCGATGCCGATGGTGCGTCCACCCGCGGCAACCACCCGGTCGGCCAGGGTCGGCTCCGGCGGTGGGATCGCAAAGTCGCGCCGGTTTGCGGTGCGGGTGAAGGCGCCCTCTTCGCCCAGAAACGGCCGCGCGATGACCCGGCCGACCCGCATGGGGTGGACTAGCCGCGCCGCGATCTCGCAGATCTTCAGAAGTCGGTCGAGCCCAAAGGCCTCCTCATGCGCGGCGATCTGAAAAACGCTGTCGGCGGAGGTGTAGCAGATCGGCTTGCCGGTTCGAATATGCTCAGCCCCGAGCCGTTCGATGATCGGCACGCCCGAAGCATGGCAATCGCCCAAGATACCCGGCAGCCCCGCGCGCTCGATCAGCGCCTGCGTCAGCGCGGCGGGAAAGGCAGGCTCGCTGCGGGGAAAATAGTGCCAATCCCACGGCACCGGAACGCCGGCAAGCTCCCAATGGCCCGAGGGCGTGTCCTTGCCGGGGCTCACCTCGGTGGCCGCCCCCCAAAGCGCCTGTGGCACAGGCCCGTCGAAGGCGGTGCCAGAGGCCAGGTTGACCGCCTGCCACAGCCCCAGCCGCGCGAGGTTGGGCAAGGTGATGCCGGTCGCCTCGCGGATATGGCCCAGCGTGTTGGCCCCGGCATCGCCGAAAGCGGCGGCATCCGGCGCCCCTCCGCACCCCACCGAATCGAGCACGATGAGGATCGCCCGCGTCACTGGTCGCAGGCCTTCATGCCAGGGATCGGGGCGATATGGGCCGAGCTGAGCAGCGTCTCTGCCCAGGCGGGGTAGCCGTGATGCCCCCGGCGCATCAGGCATTGGCCGAACAGCGCCTCGCCCGTCTCGGGTCGCAGCAAAGTGAGCGCATACATGAATCGCGGCGCGTGCGGTATGCCGAGGCTGGCGAGCCAAACCGGGCGCCCGCCCAGCGACGAGCGCTGCGGGTAGTGCGTGAGCGTTGCTCGCTGGAACACCCGCCGCTCCTGCGCCAGCTTAAGCTGCATCTCCTCGGTGAACCAGGCACGGGCCGCCGCGACAGGGTCGCCGCCAGCCGCGAGCGGCTCAAGATCAAACCTGCACTCGATGTGGATGATGCTGACGCTTAGCGATGGATCCTCCGGGCGCTCGCCGCGTTGGATCCATGGCTTTAGCGTGACATTGGTGGCGAGCCGCCAGTCATCCATGGCAACGTAACAGGCCTCGGCCATGGCCGGACGCACTGTCGGGACAAGGGCAAGCAGCAGGGCAAGGAGCAGCGCCCTCATCCCAAGCGCTCGCGGATCAGGGGCGTGACCGGCGCCTCCGCCCCGGTGGTGTAGGCGGCACGAAGACGCGAAGCTGCGGCCTCGGCCGCCTCGGGCGTGGCGGCATGAACGCGGCCCAAAGGCGTTTCGTCGTCCACGAGATCGCCGATCCCGGCCAGCTGCTCGAACCCGACCGAGGGGTCGATGGCATCCTCGGGCCGCCGCCGCCCGCCGCCCAGCTCGACCACCGCCCAGCCGATCGCCTTCACGTCGATTGCCGTGACCAGGCCGACGCGGTCGGCCGACACCGACCGGATCACCGGTGCCTTGGGCAGGATCTCGTCGAACCGCTCCAGAAAGTCGACCGGGCCGCCCAGTGCTGCGACCATGCGCCCGAACCGCTCGGCCGCCGCACCGCTTTCGAACGCTGCGGCGATCTTGGCCTCGCCGCCCTTGGCGCTGTCGGCAAGCCCTGCGAGCGCCAGAAGCGTGCCGCCCAGCGCCACGGTGACATCCCAAAGCCGGTTGTCGATCTCGGCCCCGGTCAGGAAGGCCGCCGCGTTCCACACCTCCAGCGCGTTGCCCGCGGCACTGGCCAGCGGCGCGTTCATGTCGGTAACCAGGGCGGCCGTTTTGCAGCCGGCGCCATTGGCCACGCTGGTCAGGCTTTCGGCCAGCGCACGGGCATCGGCCGGGTCGGCCATGAACGCGCCCGAGCCGGTTTTTACATCGAGCACCAGCGCCGACAGCCCCGCGGCAAGCTTCTTGGACAGGATCGAGGCGGTGATCAGATCGATGCTTTCAACCGTCCCGGTCACATCGCGGATCGCGTATAGCCGCTTGTCGGCTGGCGCCACTTCGCCGGTCTGGCCGATGATCGCGCAGCCCGTCTCGGTCACCACATCGCGCAGCCGTTCCACGCCCGGCGCCACGTCATAACCTGGGATTGCGCCAAGCTTGTCGAGGGTCCCGCCGGTATGGCCCAGCCCA
>JBCDDO010000034.1:0-12398 GCA_039180245.1 Pseudomonadota bacterium
GCCCCTCGCCAGAGCGCAACCTAGCACAAGCTGTGGGCAGCTCAACAGAGTTTCGGTGAACAAATGATTGCAGAACGAGCAGTTTCCCATCCACGCGGCAAGTTTGCAGTTGCCGTGACGCCTTGCCTGGCTAGGGTCGCTGCGGGCCGACTCGCTCATCCGCGGGCCGGACCCACCCAAAAACAGCCCAGCCTGATGCGGAGTGGCATATGCAGACCGACCGGGTCGTCGATCCGACGCGTTTCGATGCCGCCTTCTATTTGTCGGAATACCCCGATGTGGCGCGCAGCGGGCTGGATCCGGAAACCCATTACCGCACCCGTGGCTGGCGCGAAGGCCGCGACCCGTCGCCGTTCTTTTCCACCGATTTCTACCTCGACACCTATGCCGATATCCGCGCGGCCGGCATCGAGCCGCTGGCCCATTACGCGGCGCATGGGCGCGAGGAGGGGCGCGCGATCAGCCCGTCGCGCAGTCTGCACGGCGCGGTTCTGGCCCGGCTGGACGCGGTTCTGGCGGCCGAGCCCGCCCCTGCCGCTTTGCCCCAGGGCGATGCCGATCTGCTGATGGCAAGCCGGTTCTTTCATGCCGCGCATTACGCGCAAGTCAGCGGGCAGACCGGTCCCCGCGAGACGCTCATCGCCGAGTATCTGTCCAGGCCCCTTGCCGCGCGCCCGGCCACGCATCCGCAATTTTGCGCCGCCTTCTACCGCGAGACCTATCTGAGCGATGCGCCAGAGACCGATCCGCTGATCGATTACCTGCGCACCGGTCGGGCGCGCAACCGCTATGCCACACCCCTGGCCCTTGCCCGCGATGCCAGGCTGATCAAGGCCGGGTCGGGGTTCGACACGCGGGTCTATGCGCGCAGCCTGGCGGGACCGCAACGCTTTGACGATGCGGTCAAGGACTATCTGCTGCATGGGCAGGAGCGCGGCGGGATCCCCGCGGCGGGCTTTGACGGCGCGTTTGTAACCCGCACCTATCTCAGACCGCGCGAGATTGCCTGCGCCCCCTATGCGTATTACCTGCGCAACCGCGCACGACCCTGGGTCTTTGCCAGCCTGGCCGAGCTTTTCCCCGCCTATTGCGAAATCGTCCAGGCCCGGCTTTTTGATCCTGCCTATTACACCCAGGTCGCGCAGATCGACCCCGCCATCATCGACCCGGCGCTGCATTACCTGCTGCGCGGCGTGCCGGCGGGCCTGCCCTGCGGGCCGGCGTTTCACACCGGGTTCTATCTGCAACGGCACCCCGATATTGCCGCGGCCCGGATCAACCCGCTGGTGCATTTCGAACAGCACGGGGCGGGCGAGGGGCGGGTCGCGGTGCCGCCCTCGGGCAGAGCCCGGATTGGCGCCGGCGGCGCGCCCAGCTCGGCAGGCGCGATATCAGGTGAAGCACTGGGCGCCCGGCCCCGCGCCATTGTGGTGTCGCATGAGGCGAGCATGACCGGCGCGCCCATCGTTGCGCTGAATGTGGCCCGCGGCCTGGCGCACAGCCATGAAGTCATCGTCTGGCTGGGCAAGGAGGGCCCGCTGAGTGCCGAGTTTGCCGCCTGCGCTGCGCAGGTCATTCACGGCATCCCGCCGGCCGGCGATGCGCTGGGGCTGCTTAAAAACCTCGCCGCCGACGGGCCGATCGATCTTGCCATCGTCAATTCCGCGCTCAGCGGCGCGGCGCTGGAACCGCTGCAGCGCGCCGGCATCCCGGCGATCCTGCTGGTCCATGACTTTGCCACCTATGTCTATCCGCGCGGGACGCTGTCGCGCCTGGTGCTGAACGCCCCGGTCAGCGTGTTCCCCGCCCAGGTCGTCGCCGATGCCCAGGCCGAGGAGCTGAGCCTTCTGGGCGCGCCCGCCCCGCCACCCGGGGTGCAGATCGCGCATCAGGGCTGGAACGGTGCGGCGCAGACCGAGCGCGCGACCCTGGATGTCGACGCGATCCGCGCCATCATCGGTGCGCCCGACGGCGGCGGACAGCGGGTTCTCTTCGGTGGCGGCTGGGTGCAGCCGCGCAAAGGGGTCGATCTTTTCGTCCAGACCGCCGCCCGCTTGGCCCGCGAGGGCGCGCAGGATTGGCGCTTTGTCTGGGTCGGCGGGAATTACCGGCCCGAGAGCGACATGCTGCTCTCGGTCTATCTTGCCGACCATGTTGCCCGGGCCGGGCTGGCGGGCCAGTTCTTCTTCTTTGACGAGCAGCCGGATTTGGAACCGTTTTGGGAGCTGGCGGACATCTTCCTGCTGTCCTCCCGGCTCGATCCCTATCCGAACATCGCGCTGGATGCGCTGATGCGCGATGTGCCCGTGGTCTGCTTTGACGGTGCCACGGGCATTGCCGAACTGGCGGCCGAGTTTGGCTTTGCGGTGCGCCCGGTGCCGCTTGCCGACCCGGCCGATGCGGCCAAGGCGATCAGTGATCTGGCAGCCCAGCCCGCGGCGCTGGCCCGCGCCTTTGCCGAGGCACGGCCGCGATTGGCCCATGAGCTTTCATTCGAGGCCTATATCGAGCGGTTGCTCGCCCTGGCCGACACCGCGCGGGCAGAGACGCAGGCGCGGGCCGAGCAGGCGGACCTCCTGGCCGCGCGCCCCATGGCCGAGCTGCGCGCGGCCCTTGCCACGGCACCGTCCTGGGCACGCATCGCGCCGATCGACACGCCGCACGCCATGGCGCTGAGCATCGCGGCGCTGAGCGCGGCGGGCGGACCGGTGGCACCGCTTTCAGCATCGCCCGGCGCGCCCGTGGAGCTTTATCCCAACCATGACCCGCTGGTGCGGCTGGGCGGTCGCGATGCGGGCGCGCCCCCGGATCCGGGCCGCTGGCATGTCCATCTGCATCTTCCGCCCGGGGCCGTCCTGCCGGAGGCGGTGGCGCCGCTGGCCGGGCTGGCCACGGTGCTGCTCAGCTCGCCGCTCGGCGCGTTGGCGCAGGACGCACTCGACCCGCTGCCCGACGGGGTTGAGCTCTTGCGCGACCCCCTGCGCGAGGCGCAGGACGCGCTTGCCGTTGTGGCCGCACGCGCGGGGGCCGAACGCGCGGGGGCCGAACGCGCGGGGGCCGCCTGGATCACCCATGCCGATCTTGGCACTGTGCCCGATGCGCTGCTCGCCGATCTTCTCGACCCTGACCTTGCGGCTGCCGCGATGGCCGAAGCCGACGACGCTTCAGGGCGCGACGACGCACCGAAGGTGGCGCTGATCCTGCCCGGCGGCCACCCGCAGCTTCGCCCGCATCGCGCCGAGGCGCTCCACCACGCCCAAGGCGGCGCTGCGGTGTCGCGGCCGGTCGCCCCGGCCTTTGCGGGGCATCACCGGGCCGAAACACTGCGGGTGTTCCTGGGCAGTGGCGGTGACAGTGGCGTTGATAGTGGCGGCGACAGTGGCGATGCACGCGGCCCGCAGCACCCGGACAGTGCCGCCCTGTCAGCCCTGGAGCGCGCCGCCCTGCTGGCGCTTGCGCAGGGCGCATGGCTGCAGGCGCAGGGGCTGGCGACATTTCTGCATCTGGGCGCCGATGCCGATCTGATCGAGCCGCCCGCAATCGGGTCGGAGCTGGGCATGCTCACCCGCCCGCCGCCGCCGCTCGATGCCACCGCACTCTGCCCGATTGCGAGCCTCGCCGCGCCCCGCCGCAGCACAGCACCCTTTTCGGAACGGCTCAAACGGCTGCTGCGTTTCGGCTGAGGGCGCCCGGCACCGGCCCGCCCCACCGCTCAGCGATAGCGCGGATTGACCAGCTTGCTGCGGTGCCGCCGGGCCATATAGAACCCCAAAATGGCTGCAACGGAACTGATCGACCAGACATAGATCAGCTCGGCAAAGGCCGCCGGATAGGCCCCGAACACGCCCGAACGCATGGTCGCCGTGACATGCACAAGCGGGTTGAACCAGAGCATGCCTTGAAAGACCGGCGGGGCCTCCTCGTACAGAAACAAGATCGCCGAGATGATGAAGAGCGGCGTGGTCATGATCATCCAGAACCGCTCCCATGTCGGGAAAAAGGCGATGAGCACGCAATTGACCGAGCCCACGCCCAGCCCCAGAAACGCCGCCGTCAGCAGCGCCAGCGCCATCTTGGCAAGATCCAGATTGACCGGCGTGTCGGTCGATTGGATCGCACCGGTCAGGATCACCGTGGTGATCACGATCTGGGTGAGAAACCCAAGCACAGCGCGCGAGAGCATCGCATCGACGGGGGTCACCGCGGGATATTGCATCAGCGCGCGGTTGACCTTGACCGCCCCCATCACGTCGTTCTGGATCATCAGATACATGTGAAACGGCAGATACCCGGTGGTGTAGAACAGGATGAAGCTGTTGCCCAGCGACGGTGTGCGGAACATCAGCGCAAAGACAAAGGACATCACCAGGATCTGCAGCGACGGCGTTGCCACTGCCCAGAGATAGCCACCAGAGCCGCGGCTGTAGCGGGTGGCCGTCTCACGCGCGATCAGCGCAAAAAGCACCCGCAGGAACTGAAACCGCGGCGGCCCCGGGATGGCCGGCTCGATCGCCGCTTCGACATCGCGTCGCGCAGTGCCATGATGCCCGCTCCCGATCCTCATCTGGCGAGGGCCCGAACATGCGCCCGGCCCATTTCGCGCTTAGCCAAGCACGCCCACAATTGCAATTCCCGGCGCAGGCGCGCATAAGCAGGCCGAAACCGCGATAGGAGCGCGCAGGGTTTGTCTGACCCCAAACGACGCCGCCATCCCGACCCCGAGGCTGCGGATCTCGGCCCGCCGACGGAAGCAAAGGCGGAGGCAAAGGCGGCGACAGAGGCGGCGGATGCCGCGGAGGCGACGCAGCGTGCAGCGGACGCGCCCTCGGCCCAGCCCGACATCGCAAGCCCTGATCCCGACGCTGGCGCCGCGCAGGAAACTGTTCAGGAGGTGGTGGAATCGCGCGTGATCAGCCGTCGGGCCGAGCGGCTGCGCGAGATCGAGACCCGGCGCCGCGAGCGGCGGCGAAAGCTGGCCGATGGCAGCAAACGGGCCGAGCGGCTGCGCGAGATCGAAACCCGTAGAGAGGCGCGTCGGGCCGAGATCGAGGTCGAACGCGCGCAACGCCAGGCCGGGTTTGACGATGTCGGCGACGATCTGGCCGAAGACGCAGAGACCTATGACAGCCCCGCTGAGGGCAGCGTCGATGCCACAGCGCCGGCTGGCGCGCTGAGCGTCGTTCCGGCCGCGCAAACCCAAGCCGACGCACTGCCCGCAAAGATCGACGGCGACGCCGCGCTAGCCACCCCGCCACCGCCCGCTGGCCCCGCCGAGCGGGTCACCCCGATGGCCGCACCCCGGCAGGGCCGCGCCCATATCGCCGGGCGCCGGTCGCGCTGGCCGCTCGTTCTGAGCTTTCTGCTCCTGGTCGGACTGCCCGGCGGCACGGCGCTGCATTACCTCTACACGGTTGCGGTTGACCGCTTTCACTCCACGGCGGCGTTTTCGGTGCGCTCCGAAGAAGCGGCTGCCATGCCCGATCTGGCGCTGCCGATCCCGGTGCCGGGCATTGGCGGCACCCCCGATGCCGATATTCTCAACGAGTTCATCCGCAGCCAGCAATTGGTCGAGCGGCTCGATGCCGAGCTTGGCCTGCGGGCAATGTACAACCGCGCGCCGGAAGATTGGGTGTTTGCGCTGGGCGAGGACCGCTCGATCGAGGAGCTGGTCGATCACTGCCGCTATATGGTCGATGTGAACTACGACATCACCACCTCGATCATCGAGCTCACCGTTCACGCCTTCACCCCCGAGGATGCGCAAACCATCGCCCAGGCGGTGCTGCGCGAGAGCACGGAGCTGGTCAACAGCCTGAGCCGGCAGGCGCGTGAGGACCGGATCGGGTTTGCCAAAACCGATCTGGACGAGGCCGAGGCGCGGCTCAAGGAGATCCGCCTGGCGCTGCGCCGGTTTCGAAACGAGAACCAGACCGCCGATCCGACCCAGGATGTCGAGGTGCAGATGGGCGTGATCAACGCCTTGCAGCAGCAGCTTGCCGAGGCGCTGATCGACCGCTCCACCATCCTCGATGTGTCGCGGCCCAACGACCCCCGGGTGGCGGAGCTCGAGCGGCGGATCCGCGCGATCGAGGCCCAGATCGAGCTTGAAAAGGACAAGCTCGGCTCTCAAACCGATGAACGCGCTCTGGCCGACCGGATCGGCGCTTTCGAAGAGCTGAGCACCGATCTCGACTTCGCCGAGGAATCCTACACCATCGCCAAGGCCGCCTTCGATGAGGCGCGGATCGAGGCCCGGCGGCAGACCCGCTACATCGCCGCCCATATCGAGCCGACCTTGTCGCAATCGCCGCAATATCCCGAGCGTGGGCTGATCGCGGCCCTGCTTCTGGGCGCGCTGGTCACGGTCTGGGGGCTCTCGATGCTGGTCTGGTACAACGTCCACGACCGGCGCTGAATGGGGTGGCGGGGGCTGCCTGCCAGCCCCGCACGGATCGCTCGCTCAATCCACACCCCGGCGCCGGGTCTGGGACGGCCGCTCACCCAGCTTGCGCAGATAGGCGCCGGAAAAGGCCGACGGATCGGCAAAGCCGGTTTCGGCCGCGATCGCCGCGATGCTGCGCCGGGTTTCGCGCAACAGATGCATGGCATGGCCCAGGCGCAGGTCGAGGTAATGGGCCTTTGGCGCGACCCCCAGGGCGGCGCGAAACAGCGCCTGCAGATGCCGGGGCGAGACCCCGGCGCGCCGGGCGATCGCGGCCATGCTCAAAGGTTCGGCCAGATTGCTTTCCATCAGTCGAATTGCCGTCGCCACGCGGGCATCGCCAACCCGTGCACCGCCAAGACCAGTGTCTCTGGGGCGGGCATCTCCCAGATGCGTTTTTTGCACGCGGCTGTCCCTCAGGCGGGCATCGCCAACCCGCGCATCTCTTTTCCGCGCAGATCTTTCATCGGCATCTTTCACCCGGGCGTCGCGATTGGCCGTGGCATCGGCCGGGCCGGACGGAACAGCCCCAGCACGGCTGCCGGCCTCAGATCGAATGCGGCCAGGATCCCCGCCCGTGCGGATCGGGCGCAGACCCGACCCATCGGCCGCCCCTGGGGCGAGCGCCGCGGGCGGCACATAATCAAAGAGCCGCGCCAGCGCCAGCGCTGTGGTCAGACCCTGGCGCAGCCGAACAAGCTCGATCATCAGATCGAGCGTCGAGGCCGCCCCCGCCGCCGTAAACCGCGGCCCGTCCAGCACAAAGCGCTGCGCGACGACCTCGATCTCGGGATGCGCCGCGGCGAGCGTGGGCAGATCCTCCCAATGGGTCGTGGCCCGGCGCCCCTCCAGCAGGCCTGCCATGGCAAGCGTCCACACCCCGCCTTCGACCGCGCCGATGGCCGGCCGATGCGCCGCGGCCCCGGCAAGCCGGCGACGCAGGGCCGGATCGGGACGCTGCGGGCCAAGCCGGGCCGGCGCATTGTAGCTGGCCACCACCAGCAGCGGATGGCGGCTCACCGGCTCGAAGGCGCCATCGGCGGGTATCGGCACCCCGCTTGCCGTGATCGCGGGCCCGCCATCGGGCGTGGTCACGCGCCAGCGATACGCCCGCCGGCCGATCAGCCGATTGGCGCCGCGCATCGGGTCGATCACCGCCGCGGTCAAAAGCAGCGTCGCCTCCGGCAGGACCAAGAGCTCAAGCGTCAGATCATCGCTCTGCGCGGCAAACATTCGCCGTTTTTCTCCATTCCATTTCCGAATTTTACCATACGCGGCCAGATGCCCGCGACAAGATGCGCAAAACGCTGGGAGCCGCCGATGCCGCTTGCCATGAACCGCGATGTTTTTCTCACCTGCGCTGTCACCGGATCGGGCGCCACGCAGGACCGCTCGCCCCATGTGCCGCGCAGCCCCGCCCAGATCGCCGACAGCGCCATTGCTGCAGCGCGGGCCGGCGCCGCGGTGGTGCATTGCCATGTGCGCGATCCCGACACCGGCGCGCCGGCGCGCGATCTGGCGCTTTACCGTGAGGTGACCGAGCGCATCCGTGCGGCCGATGTCGATGTGGTGCTGAACCTGACCGCTGGGATGGGCGGCGATCTGGTGCTGGGCGGGACCGAGGCGCCGCTGCCCCCGGCCCCAGGCACCGATATGGCAGGCGCGGCCGAGCGTATGGCCCATGTGCTCGACTGCCGGCCCGAGATCTGCACGCTCGATTGCGGCACGATGAATTTCGCCGAGGCCGATTACGTCATGACCAACACGCCGGGCATGCTGCGCGCCATGGCGGGCATGATGCGCGATGCCGGCGTGCGGCCCGAGATCGAAGCCTTCGACACCGGCCATCTTTGGTTTGCCCGCGAGCTGGCGCGCGAGGGGCTGATCGAAGATCCGGTGCTGGTGCAGCTTTGTATGGGCGTGCCCTGGGGCGCGCCGGACGACCTGCCCACCCTGCTGGCGATGGTGGGCAATGTGCCGGAGGGTTGGACCTGGTCGGCCTTCAGCCTGGGGCGCAACCAAATGCCCTATGTTGCCGCGGCCGCCCTTGCGGGGGGCAATGTGCGGGTGGGGTTGGAGGACAATCTCTATCTCGACCGTGGCGTGCTGGCGACGAATGCCGATCTGGTCACCCGGGCGCGCGAGATCCTGGAACGGCTGGGCGCGCGGCTGGTCGGGCCCGAGGCGGTGCGCGACCGGCTCAAACTCACCAAACGGATGCCGGCATGAGGCAGATCGCGCGTCCCGCACAAGCTGTCCAACGGGCCAAAATGCAGCGCGCCGAACCAGCGACGGCGCCCGCCCATCGGGGGCTCGCCTGCTCCGACAGGTGCCGCCGACGCCGGCCAGATGGCGCGCGGACCCTGTGCTTTGGCCAGAGTTTGGACCGACAGCCCGGAACCGGCCGGACTGGATTGGCACCGAAGGCGTGGACGGCCAAATTCACTGCTGCGAAACCGACCAAAGAGAGATGCCAGGCCGCGTGCCAGTCCCGCGAAATCCAACATGACGGCGCCAAGGATGGGATCGCCGCACCCGACCTTGCGCTGATCGCGCCGACCCAGGATCAGCGGCTGGTTTGGACCGACGCGCGGCGCCTCCACCAAGCCCGTCCTGGCCGCCGATGACCAATGACAGATGACCGATGACAGATGACCGATGCCTCGATCACGGATCTCTGGCCGCTCGCGCTTTTGGCCGTCTGGCTGCTTGCCTTTCTCCTTCCGGTTCTCGCCCGCGGCTGGCTGTGGCTGGGGCTGCTCGGCCTGTTTGCGCTGCTGCCCACCGCGCTCCTCCTCCTTCTGTCTTTGACCCAGTCGGACGATATGGCCCAGGGCTTCGGCGTTCTCTTCGCTGTGACCTCGGCGCTGCCGGCGCTGGCTGGGGCGGCGGCGCGCGCGCTCAGCCTCGCCGCCCGGTCCATCGGGCATCCGCGACCCTGGTCGCTGTGGATCGAGGGCTTCGCGGCGTTGGTCACGCTCGCCGCCTATCTGCTCTTGTTCGGGATCCCGCTGTGAGGTCGGCATGACGACGGAATGTGCAATTGTGGGCGGCGGGGTCATCGGGGCAGGCTGGTCGGCCCGGCTGCGGGTGATGGGCCACGATGTGCGGATCTTCGACCCCGCCCCCGGCGCGCAGGACCGGGCCGAGGCCGCACTGGCCAAGGCCCGCACGGCATGGGAGGCGTTGACCTTGGCGCCCTTGCCTGCGCCGGGCGCGTTGCAGGTCACGGACGATCTGGCCGGCGCAGTGGAGCGGGCGGCGTGGATCTTTGAGGCCGTGCCCGAGCGGCTGGAGGTCAAGCGCGCGGTCTATGCCCAGATCGAGGCGGCGAACCGCGACGCGATCATCGCCTCGGCGACCTCCGGCTTCACACCCAGCCTGCTCCAGGAGGGGATGGCGCATCCCCAGCGGCTGATCGTCGCCCATCCCTTTGTGCCGGTCTATCTGATCCCGCTGGTGGAGCTGGTCGCGGGCGCCAAGACCGACCCCGGCGCCATCGCCAAGGCCCAGAGCCTGCTCAAGGGTTTGGGCATGTATCCGCTGCCGGTGCGCAAGGAGATCGATGCCTTTATCGCCGACCGGTTCTTGGAGGCGGTGTGGCGCGAGGCGCTGTGGCTGGTCAAGGACGGCATCGCCACGACCGCCGAGATCGACGAGGCGATCCGCATGAGCTTTGGGCTGCGCTGGGCGCAGATGGGGCTCTTTGAGGGCTATCGGATCGCCGGCGGGGCCGGCGGCATGCGCCATTTCCTGGCCCAGTTCGGACCGGCCCTGGCCTGGCCCTGGACAAAGCTGACCGATGTGCCGGAGCTGGACGACGCGCTGATCGGCGAAATCGCAGCGCAATCCGACGCGCAATCGGGCGCAGTGAGCATCGATGCGCTGGAGGATCTGCGCGACGGCAATCTGGTGGCGATCCTGCAGGGGCTGAAGGCGCGTGGAGCCGGCGCGGGCGCGGTGATTGCGGCCCATGAGCGACGTCTGGTCGATGCGGCCGGGGCGGCGCCGGCGGCGGATCCGACCCGGCCGGTCGAGACCTTACGGCGGGCGGTGCCGGCGGGCTGGACCGACTATAACGGCCATATGAACGAGGCGCGTTATCTGCAGGCGTTTTGCGATGCCACCGATGCGCTGATGCGGCTGATCGGCTGCGACGCGGCCTATATCGCGGCGGGGTCGAGCTATTTCACCGCCGAGACCCATATCCAGCATCTGTCAGAGGCGGTGGCGGGCGAGGAGATCCACATCACCACCCAGGTGCTGGCCGGTGCCGGCAAGAAATTGCGGCTCTTTCACCGCATGTGGCGGGGCGAAACGGCGCTGGCCACCGGCGAGCACATGCTGATCCATGTCGATCTGACGACGCGGCGCGCAAGCCTGCCGGGGCCGGAGGTCGCGGCAAAGCTGGCGGCCCTGGCCGAGGCGCATGCGGGGCTGGCGGCACCCGATGGCGCGGGCCGAGGCGTGGGGGCGCCGCGGTGACCCGTTTGATCCGTTTCGCAGGCGCCGCGATCGATGGCCCGCCTGTGGCCATGTTCCCCACGCGGCGCAGGGCTGCGTGCGGGCCTGTGGCAGCGGGCGCGTCGGATCGGCCGGCGCGCTTTGGCGGGAGGATTGCGACGGGCGCCACGGAGATTGGGGCATGATGCAATTGGGGCTGAGCGATGAGCAGGAGATGATCGTCTCGACCGTGCGGCGGTTCGTGGAAACCGAGATCTACCCGCATGAAGAGGCGGTCGAGCGCAGCGGCAGCGTACCGCGCGAGATTGCCCAAGAGATCAAGCGCAAGACGCTCGATCTGGGGTTTTATGCCTGCAATTTTCCACAGGAGGTCGGCGGTGCCGGGCTCAGCCATCTCGACTTTGCGCTGGTCGAGCGCGAGCTGGGACGCGGTTCGATGGCGTTGACACATTTCTTCGGGCGGCCCCAGAACATCCTGATGGCCTGCACGGGCGAGCAGCGCGCGCGCTATCTCCTGCCGGCGGTTCGGGGGGAGCGGATGGACGCGCTGGCCATGACCGAGCCCGAGGCCGGATCGGATGTGCGCGGCATGAAATGCACCGCGCGGCGCGACGGTGGAGATTGGGTGCTCAATGGCACCAAGCATTTCATCTCTGGCGCCGATCATGCCGATTTTCTCATTGTCTTTGTGGCCACGGGTGAGGAGGCCACCCCGCATGGGCCGAAAAAGCGGATCACCTGCTTTCTGGTCGATCGCGGCACGCCGGGGGTCGAGATCGCACCAGGCTACAGCTCGGTCAGCCATCGCGGCTCTGTCAATACGATCCTGCGGTTTGAAGAGTGCCGTTTGCCCGATGACCAGGTGTTGGGTGACGTCGATGGCGGGTTTGCGGTGATGAATGAGTGGCTTTATGCCACGCGCATCACCGTGGCCACGATGAGTGTCGGCCGGGCACGGCGCGCCTTCGATCTCGCGCTGACCTACGCCGCCGAGCGTCGGCAGTTCGGTCAGACAATCGGGCGATTCCAGGGGGTGGGGTTTCAGATCGCCGACATGATCACCGAAATCGATGCCGCCGATTGGCTGACACTGGCCGCGGCCTGGCGGCTCGATCAGGGCCTGCCGGCCAATCGCGAAATCGCCTCGGCCAAACTTTACGCCTCCGAGATGCTCGCGCGGGTGACCGATGCGGCAATCCAGATTTATGGCGGCATGGGCCTGATGGACGATCTGCCGCTGGCGCGCTTCTGGCGCGACGCACGGGTCGAGCGGATATGGGACGGCACATCAGAGATCCAACGGCACATCATCGCGCGCGACCTACTGCGCCCGCTGGGCGGTTGAGAGGTCGGGATGCCTCCGGCGGGAGTATTTGAACCAAGAAGAAGAACGGGGTACCCAGTCATCCAAACGCTAAGGAGTTTGGATGGCGCCGGCGCGTCCAACGGCGCTGCAGCAGGGCTGGGCGTTCTCACCCACGATCATCGCGAC
>JBCDDO010000035.1:0-12095 GCA_039180245.1 Pseudomonadota bacterium
GACATCTCCCAAGAGTGTCGCGCAGTGCGCAATGCAGCCGCCGAGATCTCGCGCCAGCTTGGCGCGTCATAGATCAGTTCAGCTGGTTGCGCCTGCGGTCTGGCAAAAGCGGGCTGCCCGACCGATCTGTCTTGCTCGAAAGCTGCGCTGCCACGCTTTTAATGCGGGGCGCTCGATGGGTCAGTTTTTCTGCGCAGCGCGCGGCCGGTCAGGTTTTTCTGCACAGCGCCCGACAGGTCAGTTCAGGATGCTGACATCGAGCGTCTCGGCGACATCGCCATGGGCCACAATCAGGATCGACCGATTGCCGTCTTCGGGATCGATCAGCATCGACTTGTTCGCAGCCAGGGTGCGGCCGGCGCTCGGCCCAGACAGGACCCGCAGCGTGATCGCCTGGGGCGGGGTGCCGTTGACATTGGCCCCGTTCTCATCCGGTGCGCCCTCGCGGGCAAACTCAGACAATGGCCGCCCCAGAACCTCGTCGCGCGCGACCCCCAAAAGCTGGATGCCAGCGGCGTTGACGTAGCGCACGCGGCCGGCCGCATCGCGTTCGATCACCGGGCCCGGCACCGTCTCATAGACCGCATCGAAATGGGTGCGGGCCGATCCTTCGCCCGGGCCTGCCTCAGTGAACACGATCGAGGCGCCCAAGAGCCTGTCGCGCGTGTCAACGAAGGGCGCGATGCGGACCGTCTGCAGGGTCGGCCCCACACGGATCGCCGTGGTGCAGGGCATGCGTGTGCGCAGCACCTCGTTGAGCAGCTCGGTGATGTCGGTCTGCACGCCGGGCATGCGCAGATGGCTGATATGCGGCCGCCGGGCGAAGGAGCCGAACATGTCCTCGGCCGCCGCCGAGGCGAGCGTGACCTGAAGCGCACTGTCGACCACGATGATCGGCGTTGCGATTGTGATCAGAACCGCCCGCAACTCTTCCGAGATCAAGGCGAGTTCGGCTGCGCTGATCTGCTGCTCCTCATTGACCGTGATCAGCTCCTCATTGGTCGATTGCAGCTCCTCATTGGTCGTCTCAAGCTCTTCATTGGCCGATTGCAGCTCTTCATTGGTGGCCTGCAGTTCGGCGTTGAGCGACTGAAGCTGCTCATTGGAGATCTCAAGCTCTTCGATGGCATCCTGAAGCGCTTCGCGGGTGGTGAGCACCTCACGCTGCAGCGCCGACATGCTGCGCTCTTCATTGGGCAGGCGCGGCAGGTTCGGCCGCTCATAGGGATCGTCGTCAAAGACCAGCAGAACCAGACCCGGCTCCAGCGCGTCATGATCAAGCGCAAAGGCGGCCAGGCGGTAATGCTCGCCCTCCTTGCCGGGAAACTCATGGCTCAGCCCATAGCGCGCAGCGCCGCTGCGCTGGGCCAGGGTGACGAGCGCGCGCGCCTCGACCTGGATCCCGTCGATGAGCATCGCAAGCGACATTTCGGGCTTTGTCGACTGGCGCAGCGCCACGAATTTGCTGACATCGCCAAACACCTGGCGGATGCGCATATCGGCGGCCACCAGCACCGCATTGGGACCGATTGAGCCCACCAGCGCATTGAACATCGCATGTGAGGCACGCAGCGCTTCTTCGGTCGCCGCCCCGCCGCGGAGGGTCGGCCGGCGCGGCGATGCCAAAAGCTGACCCATCTGCGCGCTGGCACGGCCCGATCCGTTGGTGCGCCGGAAGAGATGGGCCGAGCCCTGAACTGGCCGCAACGCCAGATCCGCCCCGGGCACGGTCTCGGCAGTGCCCAAAAGCAGCAGACCGCCGGGGCGCAGTGAGAATTCAAACCGTCCCAGAACCCGGCGCTGCACCTTTTCGGTGAAATAGATCAGCACGTTGCGGCAGCAGATCAGATCCAGGCTCAGGAATGGCGGATCCCGCAGCATGTTGTGTTCGGAAAACAGCATGCAGGATTGCAGCGCGGGGATGGGGACCAGAAACTCGCCATCGCGATAGAAGTAGCGCGAGATCAGCTCGCGCGGCACATCCGCACTGATCATTGCGCCATAGCGGGCCGCCCGTCCGATGGCGAGCGCCGAGCTGTCGAGATCGGTGGCAAAGATCTGTAAGGCGCCGCGGTTGAGCTCGGAGGGCCCGCCCAGCGCCTCGGCGGCCAGAATGCCCACCGTATAGGCCTCTTCGCCCGTGGCACATCCGGCCACCCAGATCCGCAGCGGCCCCTGTGCCTCGCGCTCGGCGATCATGGATTTGAGCTGGTTGGAAAGGACTTCGAACTCCGACCGGTCGCGAAAGAACCGCGTGACCGAAATCAGGAGATCGCGGAACAGCGCGTCGATCTCATCGGGCTGGCGGCGCAGCAGGGCGACATATTCCGACATCTTGCTGATGCCGGTTGCATCCATGCGCCGCTGGATGCGCCGCAACACGGTTGGCGGCTTGTAGTCGGAGAAATCCACACGCTTGCGTGCCTCGACGATCTGAAGCGTGTCGGCAAACCCCGATTCGTGCTCGATTGAGGTGCGAAAGGCGTCGATGTCGCGTGGCGAGGACAGGATGCGGCGCAGATGCACCGCAATCTCGCCCGGCAACAGCACCAGATCGACATCGCCCGTGCCGACCGCCGCCGCCGGCATCCCGTCATACTTCGCCGATTTGATGTCTTGCGCGATGGTCACGCCGCCGGCGGCGCGAATGGCCCGAATGCCAATGGACCCATCGCTGCCTGTGCCCGACAGGACGATCCCAACCGCATTCGGCGCGGCCTCTTCGGCCAGGGACAGAAAGAAGCGGTCGACCGATGGCTTGGGGCTTGCCGGGCCCGGATGGGGCGTGACCAGACAGAGCCTGCCCTCGCTATATACAACGTCATGATTTGGCGGCACGACATAGATTGTGTTGGGGCGCGGTTCGGTGCCGTCGGCAAGCTCCAATGTCGGCAGAGTCGTCACCCGGCTGATAAGATCGGGCAACATGCTCTTATATTGCGGCGACATGTGCTGCAGCACGACATAGGCCGCATCGAGATCGGCCGGCAGATCGGACACGAGATCTCTCAGCGCCTCCAATCCACCGGCCGATGCCCCCACACCGACAATGCTCGGGCCCGCATCTGCACTCTGCGCTGGCTCCGATGCATCACTATCTGCCATGTCGTTTCCTACAACCTGGGACCTTGGTGAGTTCGCCGCTGATCGCGCGACGCTTGTGAAATGCGTAAGTGTGTTATACACCTGTAGGTAGAGTTATACAAACCAAAAATCGTGTGAAGGTTTAGGCCGAGGACCCCATGACCGCAGCGACGAACACTAAAAATTCAGAAACTTACCAGCTCGAAATCACGCTGACGGCCGATTCGCCGGGTCACGAGATCGTCCGCAGTGTGTCGGTGCGCGGCGCACCGGCGCGGTTGCGGGTGACCTTTGCCGGCGCGCAGGGCATCGACGCGGTGTTCGAACGGCTCGCGGCCGAAGAGATTGCGACACTGTGCCGAGATGTGGCGCCTGATGATGGCATCGTTGCGCTGCCCGATGCGCGGATCAGCCTTCGCGGTGTGCTGATCGAGGCCTGCACGGTGCTCGCGCGCCGGGCCCAGGATGGCGTGCGCCATGTGATCATCCGCTGCCGCAAGCTGGTCGGCAATGCGCTGGCGCTGTTGCGGCGCGATGTGTTGCCCTCGGACCGAATCGAGCTGCGGGTCGAGGAATTGTCGTCATTGGCGGTGGAGCGGCTGTTCTTGCCGCTCGCGAATCTTGATCATTTGCTCGGCGAGATCCAAAGGCGCCCCGAGGATGGGGCAAGTGCGGCCGAAGCATTGTCGCGGTTGCGCGTGCACACGGCTGCGCTGAAATCATCCCTCTCAAAACTGATCAATGGCGAGGATCTGCGCGCCTACCCGCAGCCCGACTGGTCCGATTAGCCGCGCCTGTCTGGGCATTGAGGCACCAGGTCTGAGATGGGCGCACGGCCCCATGCTTGTCCTTTGACGGTGCCATGCCGGCTGTCGCGCGCCACCGCGGCGCGGCCGTTAACCATCCTCCGCCTTGTGTTGGCTTTGCGTGCGGCCAAGGTGCTAAATTGCCCCAGCACTGCCGCATTCCGGCGGCAGGGTCCGATCATGCGGTGGTTTTTAATCTGGTTGATTCTGTGGCCCGGCGTTGCGACGGCGACAGATGATGGTTCGCTCACCCGGCTCCTGACGCGGGAAGAAACCCAGCCCTGGGGCGGGGTCGGCAAGATCAACATCGGCGGCAGCGGGTTTTGCACCGGTGCGCTGATTGCCCCCAATCAAGTGCTGACGGCGGCGCATTGTCTGTTCTTTCCCCGCACGGGAAAGCCGGTGCCTCCGGAGGATGTGCATTTCCTGGCCGGTTACCGGCAGGGAGATTTTCTCGCCCATCGCCGGGTGCGCCGCTATGCCATTCACCGCGATTACCGCCCGGGCGAGGTGAACCGCGAGGTGCTGCTGCGCTCCGACATTGCCGTTCTTGAGCTGGAAGCCCCGATTTCTGCCAATGCGGTCAAGGTGTTCGAAAGGGTGGTGCGGCCGCGCAAAGGCGACGCCGTCAGCCTGGTCTCCTATGCACGAGAGCGGGCGCACGCACCCTCGCTGCAAGAGCCCTGTCATGTGCTGTCGCTGCAGGGCCGGGTGATGCTGCTGTCCTGCGATGTCAATTTCGGCTCGTCCGGGGCGCCGGTGTTTGTGCGCAGCGATGCGCGGCCCAAGATCGCGGCGCTAATCTCGGCAATGATGGTCTGGCAGGGCCGCAAGGTGGCGGTCGCGATCGACCTGCGCGCCGCATTGGATGAGGTCTTGCAGGATCTCGCGGTCAGCGATGCCCGATCGCGCACAACCCGGCCGGGCGAAACGCTCAGCCTGCGCGAGCGCATGGGGCTTGCCACGCCAAACCAGCGGCAAACCTCGCGCCCACCGGAAACGGAGTGAGAAGAGTTTGGGGTCTCACATCCTTGGGTCTCACGTCCTTGGGTCACGCAGCCTGTCGTCGCGCTGGCCGGGGTCACGCATCCTCAGGTTCCGCAAATTGGCGTTGCGTTAGCCGGATCAGCCCAAGCGACATCTCAGAATCGCGCTGGTTATCCTTTGACCAGCCGAAACCGCTTGCGGTCGAACACCCGAAGAACCTGGGCCAAATCATGGCCTCGCTTCAGGACATGTCCGTCCAGCCCGATAACCGCATACATGCCCTGGCGCGCCGCCAGCTTGGGGCGTTTTTCAATCCGATAGAGAGGAACCTCAGCCGCCCGGGCGAAAACGCAGAAAACGGCTGCGTCGCGCAGATGTGATATGCCGTAATCCTTCCAGTCACCATTGGCGACCATTCGGCCATAAATCTGCAGGATCAGGCCGAGTTCCGTGCGGTGAAACGTCACGAAGTCGAGGCTGCCGCGGTGCTCGTTCTGACCTGGTCCACGCGTGATGGTCATGCCGGCATGATGGGCGGTTGACCGACAAGTTGCAAGGCCGTGGGGCGATCCCAAGGGTTTACGCAACGTCGTGTTCATCATTCGTTTAGACTTCACCATCTCGCCACATTTCGGTCCAGCGAGCGCCCCGAATCCAAACGAAAACGTTGGTGCAGCCGAAAGGTTGCCTCGGCGGCACGGTCATCAGCCCCCACCCCGATACGTGGCGCCGGGTGTAGTGCGTAGCTGGGCCACCTGGGTTTTTCCCAGGTGGCCTTTTCTTTTCCCCCCATCCGCGATAGGCGCACCCAACGCTCCGACCGTGACAAAAAAGCGGGGTTTTCGTGACACATCGCGATTTTCATCTGCCCGGCCGGTCGCCGGTCTTTGCGGGCGAGGCGATCTGCGCCACCTCGCACCCTCTGGCAAGCCTGACCGCGCTCGACATCCTGGGGCAGGGCGGCAATGCGGTCGACGCGGCCATTGCCGCGGCCATTCTGCTGGGGTTTTGCGAGCCGCAGATGACCGGCTTGGGCGGGGATATGTTTGCGCTGGTTCAGCCGGCGCCCGGCGCGCCGATCCTGGGTCTGAATGCGTCCGGCCGCGCCCCCGCTTCCTTCGATGCCGAGATCCTGCGGGCGCAGGGACATCTGACCGTTCCCCGGCATTCGGCCCATGCCGTCACGGTGCCGGGCGCGGTGGACGGGTTTTGCCGTCTGGCCGCCGATCATGGCAGGCTGGGTCTGGAGGCTGTGCTGGCACCGGCAATTCGATATGCCGATGCTGGCATCCCGGTTGCACCGCGGGTCGCCTTTGACTGGGCCAAGGCCACGCCGACCTTGTCCGGCCATGCGCCACGGTTCTTGCTGCACGATGGAGAAGCACCGCGCCCGGGCGCGCTGTTCCGTGCGCCGGGCCAGGCCGAGGTTCTGCGCCGTATCGCGCGGCAGGGTCGGGCTGGGTTTTATGAGGGGGAAGTGGCCGAGGATCTCGTCGCCGGGCTAGTCGAGGCCGGGGGCGTGCACAGCCTTGAGGATTTCGCCGCACATGAGAGCAGATATGTCACCCCGCTCTCGGCCAGCTATCGCGACCGCAAATTGGTCGAGCTTCCACCCAACAGCCAAGGCGCCACCGCTTTGCTGTTGGCCCGTATGCTCGACCGCCATGATATGGCCGGGTTAGATCCGCTCGGCGCGGCGCGGGTGCATCTGGAGGCCGAAGCCGCGAAGCTGGCCTATGATGCGCGCAACCGCTTTCTGGGCGATCCCGAGACCAGCCCGCGCCTACCCCATATGCTCTCTGAGGCCACGGCCGAGACGCTTGCGGGTCTGATCGACCCGCACCGGGCCGCGCCGATGCCGCCGCCCGCGGCTGAGGCGGTGCACCGCGAGACCATCTGCCTGAGCGTGATCGACCGCGACCGCATGGCCGTCTCGCTGATCTATTCGATCTTTGACAGCTTCGGCTCGGGGCTCGCCTCGCCGCGCTTTGGCATCCCCTATCACAATCGTGGCGCCGGCTTCTCGCTGACCCCGGGCCACGCGAATGAGGCAAAGGGCGGCCGCCGACCATTGCACACGATCATCCCTGCGATGGTCACCAAGGATGGCGCGCTGGAACTGGCCTATGGGGTGATGGGCGGCCAGTACCAGGCATCTGGGCATCTGCGGGTGCTGAGCAACCTGCTCGATTTCGGCATGGATCTGCAGCAGGCCGTGGATGCCCCTCGCAGTTTTCCCCAGAACGGTGCGTTGGAGCTTGAGCGCGGGTACGGCTCCGACACCCGCGCCGCGCTGGCCGCGCTGGGGCACCAGATCGCAACGCCCGATGCGCCGCTCGGCGGTGCCCAGGCAGTGCAGATCGATCTTGCTCGCGGCGTTCTGATCGGCGCGTCGGATCCGCGCAAAGACGGCTGTGCGTTGGGTCGCTGAGGGACCCGCGGGGCTGAAGCAGGGACAGCGCAGATAACACATGCGGGTGCGGTGTCGGTTTGGCAAAGCCTCGACCGGCGGCAGCCAGCTGCGCCAATTTGCGGGTGAGGCCGGCATCGTCCGAGGCGCCCTGGCTTGGCCACACCGATCTTCGCGCTTCAATCTGGGCCCTGCTCGCGCCGGGGCCCATGATGGCGCCCCGAACCGGCTGCCGCTCAATGCCGGATGGTGCCGATCTCGTAGCGGTCGCCCATCAGCGGGCCAAACATCGACGTCACATCGGGATGCTCGACCGGCTCGCCGCTGTCATCGGGCAGAAGGTTCTGCTCGGAGACATAGGCGACGTAATAGCTCGTCTCGTTTTCAGCGAGCAGATGGTAGAAGGGCTGCTCTTTTGACGGGCGGTGCTCCTCGGGGATCGACAGCCACCATTCCTCGGTATTGTCGAAGACCGGATCGACATCGAAGATCACGCCGCGGAACGGATGAAACCGGTGCCGCACCACCTGTCCAATCGAAAACTTCGCCGCAACCCGCATCATGGCGCCTAACTAGCCCCGAACGGTCGGGCAAACAAGGGGGCGTGGTGCCGGCGCCAACAGGCCGGTTTGCCCACGCTTTCGTCATGGCAGGGCGTGCGCCGCTCGGCTGCGGGGGGCTGTGCTGCGGCCGGCGTGACAAGCCGCAACCGCCCTGTTAGGCACGCGCGTTCACAAGGGGCGTGGCGCCGATGCTCATCACTGTTTTGCAAACCATCGCACCGGTTTTCCTGCTTGCCGGCGTGGGCTTTGCCTGGGTGCGTCTTGGCCACGCCTATGACCTTGGCTTTGTCACCCGCCTGGCCATGCAGCTGGGCCTGCCCTGCCTGATCTTCACAGGGCTTGCCGAGGCGCGGATCGATGCGGCGCTGCTGGCCGATATCGCCCTTGCCGCCTTGGTCGGGTATTTCGCGGTGGGGGTTCTGAGCCTTCTGCTCTGCGTGGCGCTGGGGCTCGATCTGCGCACCTATCTTTCGCCCATCGTCTTCGGCAATACCGGCAATCTTGGCCTGCCTGTCGCCTATTTTGCCTATGGCGATGCTGGGCTTGCCTATGCGCTGGTGGTGTTTGCGGTGATGGCAGTTTTGAACTTCACGCTGGGGGTCTGGCTGGTCTCCGGCCGCGGATCCGGCGAGATGCTGCGCCAGCCCATCGCCTGGGCCGCCGCACTTGGTGGCGTGGCGATGTTGACCGAGTGGACGCCGCCGGTCTGGGCCATGAACACGCTGGAGCTGCTTGGCCAGATCGCCATTCCTTTGATGCTGATCACGCTCGGCGTGGCTGTCGCCCGCCTGACCGTGCGCGACATTGGTCGTGCCACGCTGATTTCGCTTCTCAAACTGGCAATCGGTTTGGCGGCGGCGGCCGGCGTGGTGCTGGCCTTCGATCTGGGATGGGGCACGCTGGGCGGCGCCTTTGCGCTTCAATTCGCGATGCCGGTCGCGGTCACGTCATATCTGCTGGCCACGCGCTATGACACGCAGCCGGGCGCGGTCGCTGGGCTGGTCGTCGTCTCCACGCTGATTTCAGTGCCGGCGATCCCGGCGATTTTGGGCTGGCTCGCCATCGGGTGACCGGACCAGTCAGTTTTGCCGCGCGCATGGCCAAGCCGCATGCGAAAACCCCGCGACAAACCGGTCCGGATAGAGTAAAGATTTTGGTATGAGCGAGCAGAAACGGCGACCGGGAATCCGGCGCGCAGCAATGCTTGCGGTGCTGGTCGTTTTGGGGTCCTGTTCGCTGGGTCCGTCGGACGGGCCGGTCTCGGATACCGAGAATGCCTGCACGATCATCAGCGAGCGCCCGCACTGGTACCGCGCGGCCAAGGCGGCCGAAGCGCGCTGGGGCGTGCCCCGCGAGCTTGTCTTCTCCATCATCTGGCGCGAATCGAGCTTTCGGGCGGACGCCCGCACCCGCCGAACCTTCTTTTTGGGCATTATCCCAACCGGGCGCGTCTCATCGGCCTACGGCTTTGCGCAGGCCATTGACGGCACCTGGGCCTGGTACCGCAAGGAGACGGGCAACAGCGGTGCCGACCGCGAGAGTTTTCGCGACGCGGCCGATTTCGTTGGCTGGTACACCGCCAAAACCAAACAGAGCAACGGCATTTCCCAAAGCGATGCCTACAACCAATACCTTGCCTATCATGAAGGGCATGCGGGGTTCCGCCGCGGCACCTGGCGCCAGAAAGGCTGGCTGCAGGACGTTGCCCGCGGCGTTGAACGCCAGACCGGCCGGTATCGCGCCCAGCTCGCCCAGTGCGGGTGACGCCGGCAAACGGTTCCCGGTTTACGTGCAGGCACATCACCCAGTGATGACCGTGCAGTAAACCTCTCTCGGCACAAGCTTTGGGTTGACAGCGCGCATCGCCAGCCGGTTTCCTGTGGAACGGGGGCAATCTCGGAGTTTCGCGCTATGGACCGTCTGACAGAGATGGAGGCCTTTTTGCGCGTCGTTGAGCAGGGCGGGTTCACGGAAGCGGCCAAGAAAATGGGGCTGTCGAAATCGGCCGTCTCAAAACATATCAGCGCCTTGGAGAGCCGGCTTGGCGCACGGCTGCTCAATCGCACCACGCGGCGGGTGAATCCCACCGAAATCGGGCTTGCCTATTATGACCGCGCAACCCGTGTGCTTTCACAGGCCGTGGAGGCCGATGCGATGGTCTCTTCCATGCAGGCCACGCCGCGGGGCGAGCTGCGCGTCTCGGCGCCGGTCAGCTTTGGGGTGCGCCGGATGGGGCCGATTGTCTCCGCATTCTTGCATCAGCATGCCGAAGTGTCGGTGCATCTGGTGCTCGATGACCGGTTTGTGGAGCTGGTGGCCGAGGGATTCGACATGGCGATCCGGATCGGACGGCTTGAGGATTCCAGCCTGCGTGCGCGCAAGCTTGCCGAGACCCAGATGATGATGATCGCCTCGGCCGAGTATCTCGACCGGGTCGGACGGCCGACCAGCATCGACGCGCTCTCCGAGCATATGCTGCTGCATTACTCCAACATGTCGACGGGGAATTTCTGGCGCTTGCGCAGTGCGACCGGGGCGGAGCGCGACGTGCGGGTGGGCGGACGCCTGTCGGCCAATAATGGCGATGTGCTGCTGGCCGCGGCGCGCATGGGGCTGGGCATCGCGATGGTGCCATGCTTTTTCTTCGACGGCGGCGCCCTGGGCGATTGCGAGGGGTTTGAGCAGGTGCTGCCCGATCTTCCGCCGCAAACGGTCGGGGTTTATGCGGTGTACCCGCCGGGTCGGTTCGTCCAGCCCAAGCTGAGGGCGTTCATCGATTTTCTGGCCGCCGAGCTCAAGGCCAATGAGCTGACCTCATGCAAGGCGATGCCATAGCGCGGCCACCCACAACGCCGCCAATGCCACACCGATCGCCATCGACACCGGGTGATCGGCAAACAGAAGAGCCGAGGGCAAAGCCGTGGCCACGAAGATCAGGCTGGCCAGGATGTGCATTGCCGCTTCGCCCGGCGGTTCACGCGGCAGCAATGCAGCCAGAATGCTCACCCCCCACAGCAGCAACAGGGCGGTATTTGCCACCGCCGTCACCAGGCCCTGACCGGCAATAACGCGGGTCGGGTCGGCACCGTAGATAACCGCAAAACCGAACCATAAATGGATGAGATAGAAGGCAAAACCGGCCATCCACCAGCCCAGCCAGCCGGTTCTGATCGGGCCCGGTCCGTACCGGATCAGCCGTGCCACGGCAACGCCGCCCAAAATGAGCACCGGCCAGACCGACCAGACCGCCCGGGCATGGTCCGGGTTCGGCGCCAAAACCGGCCCCAGCGCGGTGGCAAAGAGACCGGCCGCAAAAATGAACAGGATCAGAGCGCGATCATGCAAAAGCGCCAGCGCGCTCACGCTGCCGTCCCCGGTTCCGCGCGCGCCAGTCTTTGCAACAGCACCACGACCAGCACGGCGGTCATCAAAACGCCGATCACCAGGCTGGGCAGATCGTTGCGAAAGACAACCAGCGAGACAAAGAAGTTGGCCGCCGCCACCGCCCAGGCGAACCATTGCCAGGCCAGAAACCAACCGCGCGCCTCGGCCCAGTCGCGCCGCACCCAGGCCAAAACCACGTCGATGAGCCAGACAAGCTCCAAAATGAAAATCGGTGCCGCGATCCAAAGCCCCTGGCGAACGAACACCGACAGCGCGTCGCAGCTGTGCAGATGCCCCAGCCCCCACCACAGATGAACGAAGATGAGCAGCCAGCCCAGTGTCCACCACAGCCGCCAGGCCTGACCCAGGGGCCGGGCGCCGGCCCGCGCCAGGAACAGCGCCAGGGCGGGGATTGACAGCAATGCCGAGGTCCAGGCTGTGGCATGGGCCCGGTAAAGCGCGATATGTTCGGTCAAAAACCCGCCAGCGATGATCAGCAAAACGCTCAGCGTGAGGGCGGCCAATGGCAGGGCCAGATCGCGCGCTGTCATGATCAAAGCACCCTCAGATAGATGAGCAACGCCTCCAGATCCCGCTCTTTGTTCGGATCGGCATCCACATCGGCGCGCGACCAGGGATAGTCATGACCGGTATTGGCATTGCCCTTTAGGCTGGTGTCGAAAAGAAACGGCGTCGCATCCGGGCAGGCGGCAGGATCGTTTGTAATGAGCACGTCATAGCCCAAAGCCTCCGGGTCATAGATGTTTGCGCCCCGGCAGAAAGCGGTCGGACGATCGTCGAGATTCAGGAGTTGGCGCAGAGTGGGCACCGATCCGTTGTGCAGATAAGGCGCGCGCAGCC
>JBCDDO010000036.1:0-12072 GCA_039180245.1 Pseudomonadota bacterium
AGATCGCGTTTGAAAGCCTGCTCGAGCAGCTCGATATCGAGGCGCAGCCTGGACTGATCCTGCCCAGAATCGTGATCGGCGGCCCAGTTGAACGCAGCCGCGGATTTGTGCTGCACAGCGATGAATACGCCTCCGAGGATGGCACCTTGGAGACCGGCAATGGCATCGGAATGACCGCCAGCGTCGAGATCCTGCGCGACATCGCCCGCGGCGAAGGACCCTCCGAGGCGATCCTTGCGCTGGGCTATTCGGGCTGGGGGCCAGGTCAGCTTGAGCGAGAAATCCGCGCGAATGGCTGGCTGACCAGTGATGCGGACCCGGCGATTGTCTTTGGCTCGGACAGCACACGCAAATGGCAGGGCGCTCTGGGGCGTCTTGGCGTGGACGCGCATATGCTGTCCCGCGATGGCGGTGTGGCCTGAGCGCGGGCTCTCGCGCTGTGCAACGCCAAGCTGGCCATGATGGCCGTCTCGGGCATGCGGACGCGGGCATGCCGACGTGGGCATGCGGACCCGCCCGCGGGACACCTGGAACGTCGGAGTAAGGCGCTACTCCCCGGTTTCCGGCCAGGAGGCCGGCATCAGCACCATAACCGTCGGCTCGCGCGGCAAATCGTCAAGCGACATCACCACCGAGGCGCCGTCGCCGCGCCGGATCTCGAACTCATCCGACATCCCATCCAGGAAGCGCTCAAGGTTCGACAAACCGAACCAGTGCATCGGCAGCACCAGCCGCGCCTTCACCCGGTTCAACACCCGGATCATGGCCGGCTGGCTCATCGTAAACCCGCCATCGACCGGCGCCATGACGACATCCATCCGACCCAGAAGCGCATATTGCAGGTCGGAGGGTTCGTGGTGCAGGTGGCCCAGATGAGCGATGCACAGACCCGCCGTTTCGAAGACAAAGATCGAGTTGCCATTCTCCTCGCGGGTGCCATAGCTGCGGATGTCGGTGGGCACGTTGCGCACAACCACATCGCCTTCCTCGACATAATGGTCGGCCGGATCGTCGGGCCCGGCGCCCCAGCCGCGCAGGACATGCGGGATGCGCGGGTCGGGGTTGCTGGTGTAATGGCTGGTATGGGCCCGGTTCATGGTCACGATATCGGGCACTTCAAGCCCGCCGGCATAACCGGTGTAATCGGTGGCGATGCGCAGCCCGGCGGCGGTTTCGATGACGAAGGTCGCGTGCCCGACATAATGCAGCCGCACCTGACCCGTGGCGATGGCCGACGCCGGGATCGGATCCTCCAGCGCGACGTAATGCAGGTTCGGATCCGCTTGGCTCAGCGCCACGCAATGGCTGGGGATCACCTCATCTGCCTGGGGCGCCAAGGGCATCAGCGTGGCCCCGAGGATGGCAACGAGCAGTCCGGTCGCGCCGGTGCGCGGGACGTGACGACGAAAAGCACAGCGCATGGAAACCTCCGTGGGGATTTGGCGGAACCATTCCGACCGTTGCTGCTAGGGTAGCGTTGCCGGCGCAGGGGTCCACAGCTTGGTGGGGTCTCAGACCTCTGCTGCCAAGACCGTGAGCAGCCGATCGACATCTGCCTCATCATTCCACAGATGGGGCGTGATGCGCAGACTCTGTCCCCGCTGCGAGACATGGATCTGCGCCTGGGCCAACCGTTCGGGCAGGCCGTCGGGCAGCCCATCAGCGCGGGTGAGGCCCAGGAAATGCCCCGCCCGCGGACCTGCTGCGGCGTCCTGGAACCCCAGCTCTGCGGCCTGCTGGGCAATCTGAGCGGTGCGGGCCGTGAGCGTCGCGGCAATCTCGGCCACGCCCCAGTCGAGGATCCGGCGCATGGCGGCATTCGCGGCGGGCAGGGCTGAAAAATTCGCCACCTCGCCCATGTCGAAGCGCCGCGCACCCGGCCGGTAGCCTTCGGCATACGCGATGAGCCGGGTGAAATCCTCCGCACCTTGCCGATTCATCCAGCCCTCTTCCAGCGGCCGTCCGGCGCGGTGGCGCTCGGCAACATGGACAAAGCCCAGGCTGTACGGGCCCAGCAGCCATTTATAGGTGGCCGCGACCGCGAAATCGGGATCGACAGCCCGAAGATCGACCGGCAGCGCCCCGGCCGATTGCGTGAGGTCCAGCACCAGAGCCGCGTCAACCTCGCGGCAAGCCGCCCCCAGCCGTTCCAGATCGACCAGCGCGCCATCGGTCCAGCGGCAGTGCGCGCAGGCCAGAACGGCCGCGCGGCCATCGAGCTCGGCCAGAAACGCCTCGGTGAGATCGGGCCCATCCACCACGACAATTTCGGCGCCCGCGGTTGCAGCGGCGCCCACCCAGATATGGCGGTTGGAGGGGAATTGATCGGCCGCCAACAGCACCCTGTCCCCCGGGCCGATCGGGCAGTTCGCAGCGGCAAGCGACAAGGCATAGGAGGCCGAGGGCACCACGGCGACGCCATCGGCCCTGCTGCCCACGATCTGGGCAAAGAGCGCGCGCGCCTCTTCGGGCCCGGCAAAGAAATCGGGCGATGAAATCGTCCAGGGGCGGGATTTCCGGCGCAATCCCTCGCTGCCCGCTTCCAACACCTCATGCATGAGCGGCGACATGTAGGCACAATTGAGATACGCAACCTCGCGCGGAATGTCGAAAAGATGCCGCTGGCTTGGGATCATCTGATGCCTCGGGCCGCGCGGCGCTGCACTGTCGGGTCAGCCCGCTTCGCTGGGGCCACGGCGGTCATGCCGCAAAATGGCGTAAAGCACATGGGTCCGCCAGCGGCCGTTGATCTGCAAATAGGCCTGGGCGACGCCCTCATACTTAAATCCGACCCGCTCCAATAGCCGCCGCGACGCGCGATTTTCGGGCAGGCAAGCCGCCTCAATGCGGCTCAGATCGAGCATTTGGAACGCATGATGGACCAGGGCGGTCAACGCCTCGGTCATATAACCCTGCCGGGTGTGCGGCTCGCCCAGCCAATAGCCCACAGTGCCCGATTGCGAGGGCCCTCGGCGCACATTGTCGAGCGTCAGCGCCCCCAAAAGCGCGTCATCGGAGCGACGAAACAGAAACACCGGCAATGCCCGGTCGCTCTCAATCGCGTTGCGCGCCCAGGCCACGCGGTTGCGAAACGCCCGGGCCGAGAGATGGTCGCGCGACCAGACCGGCTCCCACCCCTTCAAAAACGCCTCGCCGTTGCGACGCAGCGCTGCCCAATGCGCGTGATCCTCGCGCTCAGGCGGGCGCAGATACATCCGTTCGGTTTCGATGCGCAAGCGCGGTCGTTTGAGAAGATGCATCGCCATTGTGTCAGGCAGTCAGGCGCTCTGCCAATTCGGCGTGGCGCGGTGCGCTCTCGACCGGACCGTAAAGCGCCACGGCCGGCACGCCGTTCAATACCCGGGCCGCATAGTCGCGCAGATGCGGCAGGGTCACCGCGTCGATCGCATCGACCACCTCCTCAACCGGCACCATCCGGTCCCAGATCGAGAGCATCCGCGCCATCCGTTCGCTGCGGGCGGATGGCGATTCGAGCCCCATCAGCAGACCCGCCTTCATCTGCGCCCGGGCCCGGGCCAGCTCCGCCTCGCTCAGACCGTCGACGGCCGCGCCCAGCTCCTGTGCAACCACAGCGACGAGCTCGGCCAGATCCTCCGCACCGGTGCCAGCATAGATCGTAAGATGCCCGGTATCGGCATAGGCCGCCGCCTGGGCATGGATTGTGTAGCACAGGCCGCGCCGCTCCCGCACTTCCTGAAACAGCCGCGAGGACATGCCGCCGCCAAGCACCGTTGCGTGCAGCTGGGCAGCGTAGAGGTCGGCATCCCGATAGGCCGGCGCCTCCAGCGACAGCGCAAAATGCGCCTGTTCGAGCGGTTTGATCTCGCGCCGCTCGCCGCCGAAGAATCTTGCGGGCTGCGGTGCACGCTCTGGCGCCGGCCGCAGCGCGCCGAACAGGGTCTCGGCAAGCCGACAGATCGCCTCATGATCGACCGCGCCGGCGGCCGAGAGGATCATGCGGTCAGGTGCGTAATGCCGCGCGGTGAACCCGGTCAGCGCCTCATGCCCCAATTGCCGCACCACCTCGGCCGGGCCGAGGATCGGGCGCCCGAAGGATTGGCCGGGATAGGCGACCTCCTGCAGCCAATCGAAGATCACATCGTCGGGCGTGTCGTTCACCTGGCCGATTTCCTGCAGGATCACCCCGCGCTCCAGCGAAATCTCCTCTTCGGCAAAGGCCGGGTTCAGCACGATATCGGCGACCAGATCCAGCGCGCGGGGAACATCGGCGCCCAGCACCCGGGCGTAATAGGCGGTCATCTCCTTGGAGGTGTAGGCGTTCAGATATCCGCCCACATCCTCGATCTCTTCGGCGATCTCCCTGGCCGAGCGGCGTGCCGTGCCCTTAAAGGCCATATGCTCCAGGAAATGCGCCACCCCGGTTTCGGCTTCTTCCTCGTCGCGGCCGCCGGCAAGGACCCACACCCCCAGCGCCGCCGATTGCAGGTTGGGCATGTTCTCGGTGATGATGCGAAGCCCGTTGTCGAGCCTGTGCGTGAGGATGGTCACCGGCGGTGCTCCCGGATCCAGCTTTGCACCGGGCCAAGCTCCCCCGGCAGAACCGTGATGCGCTCGGGCGCGGTCATGATGCCGGCAAGCCGTGGGGGCAGAGCGGGGCGGGTGCCGGTCGCGGCCTCCACCGCATCGGGGAATTTCGCCGCATGCGCGGTGGCCAGGGTGATCATTGGCACCGCCGGATCGTCACGCACCGCCTGGGCGGCGTGAAGGCCGACGGCGGTGTGCGGGCAAACGAGCTGCCCCGTGGCCGCCAGCGTTTCGCGCAGGGCGGTGTTTGTCTCCGCCTCATCTGCCCGGGCGCTGTCGAACTCGCCCTGCAGCCGGGTCATCGCGGCATTGGAGAGCCGAAAGCCGCCGCGCTGCCGCAGATCGTCCATCTGCCCGGCCACCACAGTGCCGTCGCGCTCAGCGAGATCAAAAAGCAGCCGCTCGAAATTCGAGCTCACTTCAATATCCATCGACGGGCTGACCGTCGGCGTCACCCCGGCCTTTTCATGCGCGCCGGTTTGAAGCGTGCGGTGCAGGATGTCGTTGCGGTTGGTGGCGATGACCAAACGGTCGATCGGCAAACCCATCCGCTTTGCCACATAGCCTGCGAAAATGTCGCCAAAATTGCCCGTGGGCACGGAAAAGCTGACCGGCCGGTCTGGTGCGCCCAATGCGACGCCCGCGGTCACGAAATAGACCGTTTGCGCCAGCACGCGGGCCCAGTTGATCGAGTTGATTGCCGCCAGCCCGACCTCATCGCGGAACGGCTCATCGGAAAACATCGCCTTGACCAGCGCCTGGCAGGTGTCGAAATCGCCGTCGATGGCCAGGGCATGGACATTGGGCGCGTCGGGCGTGGTCATCTGACGGCGCTGCACTTCGGACACGCGCCCATTGGGGTAAAGGATGAAGACATCGGCGGTGTCGCGACCGCGAAACGCCTCGATGGCCGCCGAACCGGTGTCGCCCGAGGTGGCACCGACGATCGTAACCCGCCGCGACAGCCGGGTCAGCGCAAGCTCGAAGAGCTGGGCGACGAGCTGCAAGGCCACATCCTTGAAGGCCAGGGTTGGGCCGTGATGAAGTTCCACCATCCAGTCATTGTCGCCCAGCTGCACGAGCGGACAGCGCGCGGCATGACCGAAGCTGGCATAGGCGCGGTCAATGGCGGCGGCCAGATCATCGCTGCTGAAGGCATCGCCGATGAACGGGCGCATGATCTGGTGTGCGGCGTCCTCATAGCGCGCGCCGCGCAGGCTGCGAAACACCTCCGGCGCATGGCTGGGCCATGAATGCGGCACGTACAGCCCGCCATCACGGGCCAGCCCTGCCAGCATGCAGTCCTGAAAGTCCAGCACCGGCGCGGTGCCACGCGTCGAGACGTAGTGCATCGAACACCTCTCCAATGGATCCTTAGTGCCGTGCGGCGCGGGATTCCAGCGGTTTTGCGGCGCGTCGGCCGCGCAAGAGGAAAAGCAGCGTCATTCCCGACCATCCGGTGGCCAGCCCGAACCAGGTGATCGCGTATTCCAGATGATCGTTGGGGATGTTGACGCTGATCGGAAGCGGGCGAATGCCGTCGCCGGTGCCCGACCGTGCAACAAACATCACCGGCTCGGTGTCAAGCGCCACGGCCATCGTCTCGACGTTGCGCGCAAACCAGATGTTGCGGCGTTGGTCGGGCAAGGGCGTGTAGTCTGTGGTTTCGTCGGGCCAGAGCAGGTTGCCGGTGATTTCAACCGTCCCACCGGGGCGCGGCGCGGCCTTTTGCGCCTGTGCCACGAAGCCACGGTCGAGCAGCAGGCGGCGCCCATCGGGCAGGGTGAAGGGGGCAATGATGCGGTATCCGGCGCCCTCGGGGCGGGCGGAGGTCAGCACATGCAGCTCCTCGGGGGCGATGTCGCCGGTCAGGCGCAGCAGCCGGTACTCATGCAGGGTCTCGTTGGGCTCAACCGGCAGGCCAGGCAGCGCCGCATCCATGCGATCGGAGATCTCGGCCAGGATGCCTTCCTTCCAAGCCAGGCGCTGCATTTGCCAGACGCCCAACCCAATCAGCACAGCAGCGCCCAGCACGCCGATCAGCAGCACGAAAAGATGCCGTCGCATGACCGCTCGCCCCTGTCGGAGGGCGGGCCGGTGCGCCCGCCGCTCATCCCGCGGTGTCGGGGCTACGCGCCCCAGATGTAGATCGACGCGAACAGGAACAGCCACACAACATCGACAAAATGCCAATACCAGGCGGCCGCCTCAAAGCCGATATGCTTTTCCTGGGTGAAATGCCCTTGCAGCGCCCGGGCCAGACAGACCGCCAGGAAGATGGTCCCGATGATCACATGCGCGCCGTGAAAGCCGGTCGCCATGAAGAAATTCCCGCCATAGACATTGCCCGAGAAACTGAACGTGGCATGGTTGTATTCATAGGCCTGGGTGATGGTGAAGAGCACGCCGAGCCCGATTGCAATGATGAGGCCATTGATCAGCCCCTTGCGGTCATTGCCATGCACCAGCGCGTGGTGCGCCCAGGTTGCCGCACAGCCCGACAGCAGCAGGATGAGCGTGTTGATCAGCGGCAAATGCCAGGGGTCGAAGGTCTCGATCCCGGGGGGAGGCCAGGTGTTGTCGACCGCATCCATTGGGTAGAGCGCGTTTTTGAAGAAGGACCAGAACCAGGCGACAAAGAACATCACCTCCGAGGCGATGAACATGATCACGCCGTAGCGCAGGCCGATTTGCACCACCGGCGTGTGATCGCCCGCGCGGCTTTCCGCCACCACATCCGACCACCAGCAAAACATCGTGTAAAGGACGCCGGCAAGGCCGATCAGCAGCACCCAGGGCCCATTGTCGTGAAAAAAGAGCACCGCACCGAACAACATGACAAACGCGCTGAGCGCACCGATGAAGGGCCAGATGCTGGGGTGCAGGATGTGGTAGTCGTGGTTCTTTTCATGCGCCATGGGGCTCTCTCCGCGGCTCGGTGCCCCCAGGGGGCCAGAAGGTGGCGGTGGCAGGATCTGTGGCTCAGTTCAACGTCTCGACGGTCGTTTCGGCATCGGCCAGTTCGTCATCGGTCGGCGCATCGTCGCGGTAAAATGCATAAGAAAGCGTGATTTCGCGAAGGCTTTCGGTTTCGGCATCCTCGACAAGCTCTGGATCGACGTAAAAGCTCACCGGCATGCGCACCGTTTGGCCCGGCAGCAGCACCTGACGTTCAAAGCAAAAGCAGGCGATTTTGGTGAAGTAGAGGCCGGCGGTGAAGGGCGCGACATTGAAGGCGGCGGTGCCCGCGATGGGCTGCGATCCGTGATTGGTCGCCTCGTAAAAGGCCAGACCGGTTTCGCCGATGCGGATCTCCATCTCGCGGGCGACGGGCTCGAAGCTCCAGGGCAGATCGCTCGCGGTCGATGCATCGAAGCGCACCGTGATGGTGCGTGCCAGGACGATGTCGCTTTCTTCATCCGATGCCTGGGTTGTTCCTGCATAGCCGGTCACCCGGCAGAACCAGTCGTAAAGCGGAACGGCCGCGAAGCTGAGCGCGCCCATCGCGATGACAAGCCCGGCAAGACGGCCCAGGACGCGGGAATTGGCGCGGTGACCGGATGCCGCACTCATTCCGCGGGCACCAGCGATTCGTAGGTATGGTCGAACCCACGGATCTCGCCACCGCCGGCGAGCTTGACCAGCGTGACGGCAAAGATCAGCACGACGAGCCCGCCGAGGATAGCGCCAAGCACACTGTTGCGCCCCGATCTGCGGCGATGAAGGTCATGGGTGCGGCTGAGCATGATGATCCCTTCAGATGAGCGTTGGCCAACCGGACAGGGTCAGCCCGGCGGCGCGCAGGCCCGCTTCGGCCAGCAATGCCAGAAAATGCCCGAAAAGATAGAGCAGGGACAGGCGGAAAAGCCGTTTCTCGGCCGTAAACCCGTCCGAATGTGCGGCGGTGTCGCTGCGACCGGCCACCTGCCAGGACTGGCGCAGGAACTGGGCATTCAAGACAAGAGCGGCAAGAAGGTAGACCGGCCCACCGGCGCTGGTGAACGCGGTGGCAAGTGCCACCGGAACCAGGGCGGCAGCGTAGTAAAACACCAGCCGGCGCGTGCGGGCCGGGCCCGCGGTGACCGTCATCATCGGCACGCCTGCCGCGGCGTAGTCGCCCTTTGTAAAGAGCGCCAGCGCCCAGAAATGCGGCGGCGTCCACAGAAAGATAATGGCAAACATCAACAGCGGTTCGACCGAGACACTGCCGCTGGCCACCGCCCAGCCGATCACCGGCGGAATGGCGCCTGCAGCACCGCCGATGACGATGTTCTGGGGCGTCAGCCGCTTCAGCCACATTGTGTAGACCACGGCGTAAAAGACGATTGTGACGGCCAGCAGACCCGCGGAAAGCGGGTTGCCGAAAAGAAAGAGCGTCAGAACCGACAAGAGGCTCAGCCCGACACCAAGGGCAAGCGCTTCATCGGCGCCGACCCGTCCTGCGGGCACCGGCCGCCCGGCGGTGCGCCGCATACGGGCATCAATGTCGGCGTCATACCACATGTTCAATGCGCCAGAGGCGCCCGCTCCGGCCGCTATGCACAGGATCGCGGCGATGCCGATGATCGGGTGCAGCGCGCCTGGCGCGGCTAGCATTCCGACGGCTGCGGTGAAGACCACCAGCGACATCACCCGGGGCTTAAGCAGCGCGACATAGTCGCGAAGCGGCGCGTCGCCTTCGGCATCGAAGGGCGCGGCATTGAAAGGCGCAGTTGGGGCTCGTGCCGACCCCGGATGCGCGGACACAGCGTTTGCGTCGGCCATGCTGTGCCTCAGTTCGATGCCAGGCGGATGCCGGTGCCCGGCGTCACGCCCTGGGCAAGCTGGGTTTCGGTCATCCAGGCCTCATACTCGGCCTGCGGCAGAACCTTAACGACAATCGGCATATAGGCGTGGTCTTTGCCGCAAAGCTCCGAGCACTGGCCGAAAAAGACGCCGACCCGGTCGGCCTGGAACCAAGTCTCGCCGGTTCGGCCCGGGATCGCGTCCATCTTCACGCCAAAGGCCGGGATCGTCCAGGAATGGATGACCCCGTTGGGATCGGCCGTCATCAACAGCTTGACCACCGCGCCTTCCGGCACGACCATCGCGGTGTCGGTCGCCAGCAGATACTCATCATCGGAATAGCCGTATTCCGCCAGTTCCGAGCGGGCCAGCATCACGCCTTCGAAATCGATCTCCTGATCGGGGTATTCATAGCCCCAATACCACTGATAGCCGGTCACTTTGATGGTCAGATCGCTTTCGGGGACGTTGAGCTGCTTAAAGAGCACGGGCAGCGAAAACGCCCCGATCGTCACCAGGATCAGGATCGGCACAACCGTCCACACAACCTCCACCGTGCTGTGATGGGTGAAGGTTTTCGGCTCGGGGTTCGACTTGGCGTTGAAGCGCACGATGACATAGGCCAAGAGCCCCACAACGAAGACGCAGATTGCGGTGATGATCACCAGCAGGAAGC
Organism: Pseudomonadota bacterium; assembly: GCA_039180245.1. Classification (GTDB taxonomy): domain Bacteria; phylum Pseudomonadota; class Alphaproteobacteria; order Rhodobacterales; family Rhodobacteraceae; genus J013. Next base: position 10,028 of record JBCDDO010000036.1, read on the forward strand.
CGTCCAGCCAATGGATGTCGCGGGCAAGTTCGGTTGCGGCGGGCTGCCAGTGCAGGGCACCAGGTTCGGGCTTGCCGATCCGCTCCAACGCATCCTGGGCGTCGGCAATGCCTGCGGCACACACAGCGCTCAGTGCGGCAGCGCTTCCCAAGACCAGCTTCGATCCACGCATCTTGTTGCTCCTCGATCGATGGCGTTCCAACCAGCGCGGCACGGCCTTGCCGAAGCCAGTTGCGTCTGTCCTTGTGAAAACCATATTGCAAGGGGGCCAAGCAAGCCCGCGCCGACGCGGCATAGCGCCGCTTTCCAAAACGTCAAGGGAGCCTCCAATGCGCGAAACCGCCCCCCGCTTTCGGCCATTCGACACCCATCTCGACGAGGGCAGGGCGCTGGCGACCTTGCGTGATGCGGTGGCGGGTGCCGAGGATGGCGAGCTCTACTTGGAGCGCCGCCGCGGCGAAGCGCTGGTCTTTGACGACGGGCGGCTGCGCAACGCAAGCTACGATGCGTCCGAAGGCTTTGGGTTGCGCGCGGTCTCGGGCGAGGCGTCGGGCTATGCCCATTCCTCGGAAATCTCCGAATCCGCTCTGCTGCGCGCCAAGGCCACGGCACAGCTTGCCGTGCGCGGCGATGGCAAGACCATGGCGCCGCCGCCTGTCGGCACCAACCGGCGCCTCTACACCGACCGCGATCCGTTCGACGATGCGGTCTTTGCGGCCAAACTCGACATGCTGCGCGAGATCGATGCCTGGCTGCGCGCCCGCGATCCGCGGGTGGTGCAGGTGACCGCGACGCTTGCGGCGACCATGCAGGAGGTCGAGATCCTGCGCCCCGAAGGCACGCGGCTGGCCGAGGCACGGCCGCTCACCCGCATCGGCGTGACAGTGATCATGGAGGAGAACGGGCGGCGTGAAACCGGCAGCTCCGGCGGCGGCGGGCGCCATGGGCTGGCGCCGCTTTTGGAGCGCGATCACTGGCAGGGCGTGGCCGAGGAGGCGTTGCGCATCGCCAAGGTGAATCTGGCGGCCGAGGAGTGCCCGGCCGGCGTCATGGATGTCGTGCTCGGCCCGGGCTGGCCGGGTATCCTGTTGCATGAGGCGGTGGGCCATGGCCTGGAAGGCGATTTCAACCGCAAGAAATCCTCGGCCTTTGCCGGGCTGTTGGGGCAGGAGGTGGCCGCCAAGGGGGTGACGGTGCTCGACGATGGAACCCTGCCGGACCGGCGCGGCTCGATCAGTTTTGACGATGAGGGCACCGCCTCGGCGCGCAATGTGCTGATCGAGGACGGGGTTCTTGTGGGCTATATGCAGGACCGCCAGAATGCCCGGCTGATGGGCGTGCCCGCCACCGGAAACGGGCGCCGCCAGAGCTATGCCCATGCGCCCATGCCGCGGATGACCAACACCATCATGCTGGGCGGGCAGGACGACCCCGCTGCGATCCTTGCCGGGCTGCGCGATGGGATCTATGCGGTCGGGTTCGGCGGCGGTCAGGTCGACATCACCAATGGCAAGTTCGTTTTTTCCTGCACCGAGGCGTACCGGGTGAAGAACGGCGTTGTGGGCGCGCCGGTCAAGGGCGCCACGCTGATCGGCGACGGGGCCACCGCGCTCAAGCAGATCCGCGCGATCGGCAATGACATGGCGCTGGATCCCGGCATCGGCAATTGCGGAAAGGCCGGGCAATGGGTGCCGGTCGGCGTTGGTCAGCCGACGCTGATGATCGGCGGGCTGACCATCGGTGGCAGCGCCGCCTGATCCCACCGTCTGGTACGCGAGCATCCCGCCGTCTGGTGTTTTAGCGCGACGCCAGCGCCGGTTGCCGCCACCCGATCCCGGCGCTTGAACCAGGCTTGCGGGTGTCCCTCACCGGACACTGGGCCGGCGCCGTCCCGGGCCGCGCGACCACGGCAAGCATGCGCAGGTCGCGCTTGTCAGAATTGAGCGATCGGATCATTGTTTGCCAGCAAAGCCCAAGCAGATGTGAGGAGGCTGCAAGGCGATGGACAGAGGTCCCGCTCGGCATGGCATTGCGCATTCGGCGGC
>JBCDDO010000037.1:0-11834 GCA_039180245.1 Pseudomonadota bacterium
GGCAGCTTTCCGCGCAGCGACCGGCGGGCGCCGTCTGGCTTGTGTCGAATGGCTGCTCGAGCGCATGGCGCGGGCGCCGGCCGTTCTCTGACCGCGCGATCGCACACATCACCCAGGGGCCGCGTGCACCGCGCGATCGTCCAATCAGTGATCCTGCGCAGGCGCCTTTGTTGCAATCGCGATGCCGGCGCGGGCTGTCTGTGCCCAATAGGGCGAGGGAGAGGTGGCAAGGAATGTTTCAAGGAGCGGCTTGGCCCGAGCCGGGTGGTCGCCGCGCAGATGCAGTTGCGCCAAGTTGAACAGCGCATCGGCGTAACTGGGCTCGATCGCCAGCGCCTGCGCCAAATGGCGGCGCGCGCCGTGAAGATCGTCCTGTCGCTCCAAAATCCCGGCCAGATTGTAATGGGCCTCGGCCATGGCGCTGTCGCGATCGATGGCTTGCCGGCAGCAGATGGCCGCCTGGGGCAGGTCGCCCAGTTGCACAAGCACATTGGCGCGGTTGAAGGGTGCGATCGGGTCCCGCTTATCGGCCCGGGCGCAGGTTGCGTAGAGACGGTCTGCGGTTGTCAGATCGCCTTCCGCCTCGGCCATCATCGCGGCCTCGAAAACGTCGGCCAGCGGGGGTTGGGTTTCGAGATCCAGCAGCCCCTGGCCGTCCATTGTGGTCACGCCGTCATCCCACATCAGCAGCGGCTCACCGGCATCGGAGGTGACCAGTTTGTGCAGCCCGGCCGGCGCATCCTGATGGCGCAGCAGCGTGATGGTCAGGGCGCGCAGGTCGGTGGTCTCGGCCAAGAGCCGGCTGGCCGATTTCAGCACCGCCGCATCGGCGAAGCGGATCTTGGCCTCGGCCAGATGGATCAGACCGAACGCGTTCAGAAGATCCAAAACCGGCTCGGGCAGATACCCGACATTTTTCACCGGCAAGGTGGGGGCAGGCAGCGGGTCGCCCAAAACCGATGCAATCCGCGCCTCAGGCACCACACGCACATGGCGCGCGCGGGCCAGCGCCAGCCGCTGGGCCAGGTGACCATTGGCGATGAAGTTGATTGCGCCGGCCCCGACGATCAGGCAGTCGGTCGAGCGGGTCAGGTCATTGACAACCCGCCCCCCCGCCTGGTGGATCTGTTCGACAATCTGCGCCCGGGCACCGCGCATGAACCTGCCATAGAGGGCAGCCTGCCAGCGCGGCTCGCCCATTTAGGACGCGGTCTTGCGCGATCGGGTTTTCGGCGCTGGTTTCGCCTTTGCCGCCGGTTTCGATTTCGGTGCCGCCTTGGGCTTGCTGGCGGCAGCCGGGCGACGATCCTCATCGATCGAGGCCTTCAACGCGTCCATCAGATTGATCACCTTGCCCTGCTCCGGCGCTTTCGAGACGACCGGCTCCTTGCCCGCGATCTTGGCCTTGATCAGGTCCATCAGCGCGGTTTCATAGCGGTCTTCGAACGAGGACGGATCAAAGCTCATCTCTTTTTGCTTGATGATCATTTCGGCCATCTGCAGCAGATCTTCGTCGATGCTGATGTCGAGCGGGTCGAAGTACTTGCTGGCATCGCGCACTTCATCCTTCGAGCGCAGCGTGGTCAGCAAAAATCCCTCGCCATAGGGGCGCAGCGTGATCAGCCGTTCCCGGCCCGAAAGAACAATCCGCGCAATCGCGACCTTGCTTGCACGGGCCAACGCCTCACGCACCACCGCATAGGTTTCCTCGGCGATCGGACCGTCGGGGCCGAGAAAATAGGGCGCATCCAAATACAGATCATCGACCTCATCAGCATCGATAAATCCCTCAATCTCGATGGTTTTGTTCGATTCGATCTGGATTGCGTCGAGTTCTTCCTTATCGACAATCACATATTTGTCTTTTTCGAACTGGTAACCCTTTACCAGATCGGCTCGATCGATTTCGCCCAGTTCGGGGTCGTGATACTTCATCTGGACACGATTCATTGTGTCTTTGTGCAGCTGGTTGAAGCTGATCTTGCTGCCGCTTGCCGTGGCACTGTAGAGCTTCACCGGGCATGAGACCAAAGCCAGTTTCAGATACCCTTTCCAATACGCGCGCGGTGCCATGCTGTGCCCCTTTTTGTCCGCCCATCAGTCCCGTACGCCAACCGCCCGCAACGCCCCGGGCGAGATGTTTGACCGGTGTTTTTTGAAGTCATCCCAAGCGTCAGCGCCCGCTTTCTCTACCAGATCGACCGCCGAGACGCGATTAAATTCGATCCGCGTTGCTTTCGACTTAAGCGCATCCCAAGAAATCGGCATCGCGACGGGAAAGCTCTCTTTGGATCGCAACGAATAGCTGGCGGCCGCCGATGTGCCAAAACCAGTTCGGTTCACATCAAGATAAATCCGCCCTTTGCGTGAGGCCTGGACATTGTCGGTGAAAAGGCGCGGTGCATCACGGGCCGCGGCCTTGGCGAAGGCCTTGAGGAAGGTCTTCACCCGGTCCCAAGACTGGCTTTGGTCCAGCGGCACCACCAGATGCAGGCCGCGGCCTCCGGTCGTGCGGACAAACACCGGCAAGCCCAGCGCGTCCAGCCGGGTGCGCAGATCTTCGGCCGCCGCGGCGAGAACGGCCCAGGCGAGGCCCTCTCCCGGGTCGAGATCGAGCGTCATGCGGTCGGGATGGTCGAGATCGCGGATCGTGCAATCCCAGGGATGGAACTCCACCACGCCGAATTGCGGCAATCCCAAAAATCCCCGGGCGTCGCGGATCACCAGGAACTCATCCGCGCGCCGGTCGCCCATGGTATCGACCCCGTCGGGCAGGCCCGAGAACCCGTGTCGCTGGTAAAAGCAATCCGCGATCTTGCCGGTTGGGCAGCGGATCAGCGTCACCGGCCGGTTCAAGAGATCGGGAAGCATCGCCTCGCCGATCCGCGCATAGTAAAGCGCGATGTCGAGCTTGGTGACGCCCGAGCCCTCGAACATCTCGCGATCGGGATTGGTCAGCCGAATGTTCGCCAGATCTCGGTCGCGGATCAGGCGTCGCTGTGGCGCCGCGCGGCCTGCCACCGGTGTCGGCGCGCTGTTGGCAAAGCCGATCACGGCCGGCTGCCGCAAAACCCCCTTGGTCGAGCGGCCGCGATAGGAAATCTCGGCGGTCAGGCGCCCGGGTTCGATCCAATGCGGGTTGTCGATCTTGGGCACCGGCACCGGCGGCTCGGGTATCGTCCGTTGGGACAGCTCGGTGTAGAGATCCCGTGCCATCGCATTGCTCAGGCCCGATCCGGCGCGCCCGACATAGCGCAGGCCATCGACATCTTCTGCCAGTATCAACGAGGCGGCGTGCGATGCCGAGGCCTTGGTGGTAAAGCCGATCACCGTAAAAGTGCCGACATCGAAGCGTTTTACCTTCAGCCAGCTTTTGGTTCGGCTCTGCACATAGGGCGCGGTCTTTGACTTCGAGACGATGCCCTCCAACCCCATGCGACAGATCTGGGCGAACAGATCGCGCCCTTCCGTGTCCAAATGGTCGGAATACTGCACCCGGATCATGTCTTCGTCCGGGATCAGCCGGCGCAACAGCGCCTTTCGGGTGAGCAGCGGTTCGCGCGACAGATCGCGACCGTCCAGATGGATCAGATCAAAGGCATAGAACACAAGCTCATGATCATGGCCGGCCGAAAGTGTTTCCTGCAACAGATCGAGCGAGGTCGCGCCGCGCGCGTCCTGGGCCACAATCTCACCGTCGATCAGGGCGGTTTCGCAATCCAGTTCCAGAAAATGCGAAACGAGCGCCTGATAGCGGTCGGTCCAGTCCAGCCCCTGGCGGGTGAACATGCGAACCGCGTCGCCGTCGATCCGCACCATGGTTCGATAGCCGTCATACTTGATCTCATGCACCCAACCGTCGCCATCGGGTGCAAATTCGGCGCTGGTGGGCAGTTGAGGGCGCATCTTCAGCGGCAGATCCCCGGGGTGACCCGGCGGCGGCAATTTCGGCACTGCCCGACGCCGGGGCAGCCGGATCCGTGCGCCCACGCCCTGATCGCGCTCTTTGATCAGCAGCCAATCGGCTTTGTCGCCCGGCAGTTTCTTGAGCATCCATCCGCCTGAAAGCTGGCTGCCGTTCAAGCGAAACTTCAGCTCGCCGCGCGCAAGATCCGCCTCCGGATCGCCCAGCGGCACCCAAGCGCCCCGGTCGACAATGCGCAGCACACCGGCCCCATACTGGCCCTGCGGGATCTCACCCTCGAAGGTGGCATAGTCGAGCGGGTGGTCCTCGGTCGCGATGGCCAGGCGACGATGGGCGGGATCGGTGCTGGGCCCCTCCGGCACTGCCCAGCTTTTCAAAACGCCCTCCAGTTCCAGTCGCAGGTCGAAATGCACGCGCTTGGCCATGTGATGCTGCAGCACGAAGGCCAAGGCTTCGGGGTCGGAGGCCGCGTCGGTGCCGAACGGCTCGGGGGTTCGGGTGAACCGCCGTTTCGATCGGTATTGACGCAGCTTTGTCACAGGGACACCCTAGGCAGGTGTTGGGGTGAAGTTCATCCGCCGCAAAAGTAATGCTTCGTCAGATTGTCGATCAAGTTGACCATGTCCCTTACGCATGACGCCATCACAGCGCTTGCCCCAGACCAGGCGTCTTTGAAAGCCGCCCATGGGCTGATGAAGGCCAAGAAATGGCCCCTGCGCGAACAGGCGCCGACCGAGCATCTGGTTTGGGGGGAGTGTCAGGGCTCCGGCGCCAATCCCTATCGGACGGTGGTTGACCTTGCCACGCATGGCTACAAATGCACCTGCCCGTCGCGGAAGTTTCCCTGCAAGCACGCTCTGGCGCTGATGTGGATGTTTGTGGACGCGCCGGGTGCGTTTGCCGCGGGCACCGTGCCGGACTGGGTGCGCGACTGGCTCGGCCGTCGGCGAAAGCCCAATGCGACACCTGCTGCAACAGGCACGGCCGATGGCAAAAGCCTGGAGGCAGCGGCGCGCGCGGCGCCCGAACCTGTGGCCGACCCGAAGGCGGAGGCCCGCAAGAAGGCGGCCGCAGAGAAGCGTGCCGCAGAGACCGAGGCCGCCTTGCGCGGGGCCGTGGCAGAGCTTGAACAGTGGATCGCCGACCAGTTGCGCACCGGGCTGTCGGGCCTGATGGATGAGCTGGGCGAAAGATGCCGGGCCATTGCAGCACGGATGGTCGATGGAAAGGCCCAGGCCTTGGCAAGCCGGCTTGACGAATTGCCCGCCCGGCTGCTTCCGCTTGCCGGCGCGGCCCGGCTGGATGCGCTGATCGTCGAGCTTGGCAAGCTGGTCTTGCTGTGCCGGGCGTGGATGGCGGCCCCCACGGATCCCGAATTGCGGCGCCTGGTGGCCGTGTCTGAGAGCCGGGAAGCGGTCCTGGCCAGCCCTGAGGCGCTGCGGGTGTCGTCGGTCTGGGAGGTTGTCGGCGAGCAGATCTCAACCCGCCGCGACGGCATGATCAGCCAGGCGACCTGGCTGATGGCGCTGACCGGCGCGGCTGAGTTTGCCCTGCTGCTCGACTTCTTTCCGGCCGCAACCGGCAGGCGCCAAAGCGCCTTTGCACTGGGCGATCAGTTTGCCGCCGAGCTGGTCTTTTACCCGGCGCGCAAGCCGCTGCGGGCGGTGATCGCCGACCGTACGGCCCGCGCAGACAGCGCTCGTCTTGCCTGGCCGGTTTTGGGTGCCGATGATCCGTTGCGGTCTTTTGCCGCCCAGCAGGACAGCGCGCCCTGGGTCAGCCAATCGCCGGTGCTGCTGCCGCCGGGCCAGTTTTGCGTCGATGATGCCGCGCTCTGGTGGCGGTCGCTCGACAACGGCCATGCCTTTCCCCTGGCCAACCCCGTCGCCGATCAGCTGCGCGGCATGGCGCTTTCTGCGTCGGTGGGCCTTTGGAACGGGCAGCATCTGACCCTGATGGCCGCGCAAAGCGACTGGGGAAAGCTGGCGTTCAATGCGTGACCTCGCGCAGGATATTGCCCAAGACCTTGCGCGGATCAAAGGGCGCTGGATGATCGGCGGCCCAGCGCTCGATCAGGCACCGGCCGACTGGCAGGCAATGGCAGTTGGCGATGCCGAAGACGAGCTGGCCCTGCTTGCGATCGTCGGACAGGCCACTCAGCTTCTGTTTCGGCCGGTTCCACAGGATGCGCGACCGTCAAAACGCCTGCCGCGCCTGTCTTTGCCGCCTTTGCCCGATGCCCTGCGCCCGATGTTCCGGCGGCTGATGGATGTGGCGAAGCCAACGGGCCAGCAGAAGACGCTGATCTTGCATCTGATGGCTGCGCGCGGCGCGACGGTTCACCCCGCGGATTGGATGCCCGCATCGGTCGATGACCTGCCGGAGGTCTATGCGCCGTGGTCCGATTGGCGCGACAGGACGGCGGAGGATCGGCCGGAACTGCTGAATGCGGAAAGCTGGGACGATTGGATGCCTGCTGAGCGCCGGCTGGCGCTGGTGGCCATGCGCCGCGACGACCCGGCCCAGGCTCTGGCCCTGATTGCCCAGCATGCGCCCAGCCTGGCGGCCGAGCAGCGGTATCGGTTGATCCAATGTCTGGATGTCGGTCTGAGCGTGGCCGATGCGGCGTTCCTGCGCGGTCTGGAGAGCGACCGCTCGGCCAAAGTGCGCGGCTTGGCCGCGCATATGTTGTCGCAACTCGGTCAGATCGATGACGATCCGGAAACCGCGGCGGAACTGGCGGGGTTCTTCGCTGTTCAAGCGGCAGGGGTTCTGCACCGCCGCAAGATCGTTCTTCCCACCAAGCTTAAGACCAAGGCGCAGCAGGCGCGGCGCCGCGATCTGTTCGGGGTGGTTTCGGCGGCGGGTTTTGCGGCGGCACTGGGTCTGTCAGTCACCGAGATCGTCCAGATGTGGACCGATAAGGATCCCGAAACGATCCCCGATTTCGCCGGCATGCTTGCCCGGACCGGCCCGGCGGATCTCATCGCGCCGGCGCTGGACCATTTGTTCTCGCTCAGCGACATTTCGGCGGCAAGCGTCGCGGGGCTGATAGATCGCCTGCCAAGCGCCGACCGTCGCCGCTATGTGGGCCGGATCTTGCAGAAAGATCGGTCGAATTTGGCGCCCTTGGTCACATGCCTGCAGGACGATCTGGGCAGCATCGGGCTGGAGGTCTTCGCGGCCTCAGGTGTGCTCACCACGATCCTTCAGGCTGCCCAGGCCTATGCCGGGGCTGAAACTGCCAGCACCGACACCGACCTAAAGCCGGCACTGATGCATCTTGGCCTGCTGGCCGACGCGCCGACCGCCCGTGCCCTGCTCGATCAGCTGGTGGGCACGGGCGTGATCAGCGCCGATCCTGCTTTGGCCATGCTGAGCTTCAACGCCGCCCTAACCGGAGAGACGCTATGAGCGAGATCATGCGGCGCCCTGCCGAGGTCACCTATGCTGCTGAGATCGAGGCCCTGAGGGCGGCAGATGACCGGCCCAAACCGCAGGGATGGCTGCTTTCGCCGCAGGCTGTGGTCACCTATCTGCTCGGTGGCACGGTGGGGGACCAGGAGGTCGGCGCCAAATATGTGGGCGACCGGCGGCTGATCGAAACCGCGGTGGCGACCCTGGCGACGGATCGCGCGCTTTTGCTGCTGGGCGTGCCGGGAACGGCGAAATCCTGGGTTTCGGAACACCTCGCCGCGGCGATCTCGGGCGATTCCACCATGGTCATCCAATGCACGGCTGGCACGGATGAAAACCAGGTGCGCTACAGCTGGAACTATGCCCAGCTGCTGGCCCAGGGGCCAAGCCGCGACGCGCTGGTGCCAACGCCGCTTTTTCGCGCGATGGAGAGCGGCCAGCTCTGCCGGATGGAGGAGCTCACCCGCATGGGCTCGGACGTGCAAGACACGCTGATCACGGTGCTGTCGGAAAAGATGCTGCCGATCCCGGAATTGAACGAGGCTGTCTTTGCCACCCGTGGCTTCAATGTGATTGCCACCGCCAATGACCGGGACAAGGGGGTCAATGAGCTCTCAGCAGCCCTCAAACGGCGCTTCAACGTGGTGGTTCTGCCACTGCCCGACGACATGGATGCCGAAATCCGCATTGTCGCAAAGCGGGTGGGCGAGATGGCACAAAGCCTGGACTTGCCGGCGCCGAAGAATGTGGCCGATGAGGTTGCGCGGGTGCTGGCGGTGTTTCGCGAACTGCGCGGCGGGCAAACCATGGATGGCAAGACCAAGCTGAAAACCCCGTCGGGCAACCTGTCGACCGCCGAGGCGATTGCGGTGATGGTCGGTGGGCTCAGCCATGCGGCCTTCTTCAATGATGGCAGGCTCAGCGCCGAAGGGCTTGCCAGCAATATGCTGGGCGCCATCGTCAAGGACCCTGTGCAGGACAAGATCGTGCTGGAGGAATATCTGGAGACGGTTTTGAAGGCGCGGCGGGAGTATGCCGATTTTTATCACGCGCTGACGGATCTGGTGTAGCGCGTGCCCGCCAAGGTCAGCTGCTTTGGCATTCGCCATCACGGGCCCGGCTCCGCACGGCGGGTGCTCGAAGCCCTGGATGAGCTTGCGCCGGCCGAAGTGCTGATCGAGGGGCCGGCCGATCTCAGCCACCTGATCCCAATGCTGGACAACGCGCAGATGGTGCCGCCCGTGGCGCTTCTGGCCTATCCCGCCGACGATCCGGAGCAGGCGGTGTTCTGGCCCTTTGCGGTCTTTTCGCCGGAGTATCAGGCCGCGCGTTGGGCACTCCGACATCACGTGCCCGTCCGGTTCATCGATCTGCCGGTGGCCTGGCGCATGCCGGATCCAAGCGCGCAGACCGGTCAGACGGAAAGCGGCAGTGCTGCCGATGAGGGCGCCGAAACTGCGCCTGAGCCGGGTTCGGCTGTCGAGCATGACCCGATCGGCGCGCTGGCCAGCGCCGCGGGATATGAGGATGGCGAGAGCTGGTGGCGCGACGTGATCGAGGAAAACCCCAAGCCAGGCCCGGTTTTTGAAGCCCTGGCCGATGCGATGACCGCGCTGCGCGATGGGCTCGCGCCCCCAACCGGTGTCGAGGCCGCGCGCGAGGCGCATATGCGGCTTGAAATCGCCAAAGCCCGGAAGACGGCCACAGGTCCCGTGGCGGTCATATGTGGCGCCTGGCATGTGCCGGCACTTCAGGCCAAGCATCCGGCAAAGGACGACCGGGCCCTGATCAAAAGCGTGCCGAAGCGAAAGATCGCCGCAACATGGGCGCCCTGGACCGCACCGCGCCTGACCTATCAGGGCGGCTATGGGGCAGGGGTGGCGGCGCCGGGCTGGTGCTTGCATCTGTGGCAGGTGCCCAGGGCCGAACAGATCACCCGCTGGGTGGTGCGCATCGCCCATGCGTTGCGGGGCGACGGGCAGATCGTATCGACCGCATCGCTGATCGAAACCGAGCGGCTCGCCACAACCCTCGCCGCGCTCCGCCAACGGCCGCAACCGGGTTTTGAGGAGCTGCGCGACGCGGCCATCGCCTGCCTGTGCTACGGCAATCCGCTGGTCTGGGGGTCGATCGCAAAACCCCTGCTGATCGGCGCCGAGGTTGGGCAGATCCCTGACGATGTGCCGATGGCCCCGCTTTTGGAAGATCTGCAACGTCAGCAACGTGCAGCCCGCCTGAAGCCCGAGGCCCTGGAAAAGGATCTGGCCCTCGACCTGCGATCCGAAAGCGGGCTCTTTCGCTCGACCCTGTTGCACCGGCTGGCCGCGCTGTCCGTGCCCTGGGGGCGGCTCAGCGATGCTGGCAAAAGCCGCGGCACCTTTCGCGAACGCTGGGAGTTGAGATGGGAGCCTGAATACGCCGTCGAGCTGGTCGAAAACCTTGTCTATGGCGCCACAATCGCGCAGGCCGCCGCAGGGCGGGTGCGGGCGCGGATGGGCGAGGCTGCGAGCCTTGGCGCGCTGGCCGATCTGGTGTTTCAGGCGATGACGGCACAGCTGGGCGATGCAGCGGAGACGGGGATCGCATTGCTTGGCGCACGGGCCGGGCAAACCTCCGATTGCACCGAGATGCTCACCGCGCTTCCGCCCTTGGCCGACACTCTGCGCTATGGCAAGGCACGGGCGACCGACACGCAGCACTTGGGCGCGCTTTTCGACAAGATCGCCGTGCAGGGGGCGTTGGCGCTGCCCTATGCCGCGCGCGGCCTCGATGCGGACGCTGCGGATGCGCTGCGCGAGATCGTGCAAAATGCCGATGCGGCCATCCGTCTGATCGAGGACCGCTCCGGGCTCGCCGCGCAATGGCACAAAGCGCTGACCCTGATCGTTGCCGATGGCCAGGCCAGCGCGCCGATCGCGGGGCTGGCAGCGCGGCTGCTTTACGAGGCGGGGCAGATGAGTACCGAGGAGGCCGTGCTGCATCTCTCGCGCATGCTCTCACCCGGAGTGGCGGTCGCGGATGCCGCGGGGTTCTTTGGCGGGTTTTTGGAGGGCGCAGCGCAGCGGCTGCTCTATGATGATCAATTGCGCGACTGCGTCGACCGCTGGATCTCCGGCCTGGAGGATGACGAATTCATCGCGCATCTGCCCTTGTTCCGTCGGATCTTTGCACTGATGGACCGCACTGAACGCAAACGCCTGATGGATGCGCTTTTCAGCGGCAGCACCGCATCGGTTGCGCAGCGCTTGGCTCCGGATGCAGAGGCTTTCTGGCCCCGACATTTGGACCGCATTGCCAGCATCCTGAAGGGCCAGCCGAATGGATGAGCGCAACCGGCGCTGGCGCCTGGCCCTGGGCGGCGATGACGCGGCGCTGTCCGAGAGCGATCAGCGGCTTTCTGCGGCGCTGACCGCGCTCTACACCGTCGACGATGCGGACGGCAAATCGCGCCGCGGCGGGCTTGGGCGCTCGGCACCGCGGGTTGCCAAATGGATGGGCGATGTGCGCGAGTTCTTCCCCACCGCCGTCGTGCAGATCGTCCAGAAAGATGCGTTCACCCGGCTTGGGTTGAAGCAAATGCTGATGGAGCCGGAATTCCTCGCGGCAATGGAGGCCGATGTGAACCTGGTCGCCGACCTGGTGACCATGCGCGGGGTGATGCCGGAAAAGACCAAAGAGACCGCGCGTCAGGTCATTGCCAAGGTCGTGGCCGACTTGATGGCGCGGCTGGAGCGTCAGACGGCCGAAGCCCTGCGCGGGGCTGTCGACAAATCCAAACGCAGCGTCCGGCCCCGCTTTGCCGATATCGACTGGCCAAGAACCATCCGTGCCAATCTGCACACCTATCAGCAGGCATATCGAACCATCGTGCCCGACCGCCTGATCGGCTTCATGCGCCGCCAGCGCCGGATCGTCGATCTCGACGAGGTGGTGCTGTGCGTTGACCAATCAGGGTCGATGGCAACGTCGGTGATCTATGCGTCGATCTTTGCGGCGGTGATGGCATCGCTGCCCGTGGTCCGCACAAAGCTGGTTTGCTTTGACACGGTGGTGTTGGATTTGACCGAAGAGCTTGCCGACCCGGTCGATGTTCTGTTCGGCGTCCAATTGGGGGGCGGCACCGACATCAATCAGGCGGTCGCCTATTGCGAAGACAAGATCGAAAAGCCCACGAAATCGCACCTGATCCTGATCACCGATCTTTATGAAGGCGGCGATGCGGCGCAATTGCTTGCCCGGATCGGCCGGCTGGTGGCCCTGGGCGTCAATGTGGTGGTCTTGCTTGCTTTGACCGATACGGGTCGGCCGGGCTACGACCCGAACCTTGCCGGCAAGGTTGCGGATCTGGGTGTTCCGGTTTTTGCCTGCACGCCAGACCAGTTTCCCGAACTGATGGCCTGTGCATTGCGCCGCGACGACATCCACCAATGGGCCGCACTCAAAGACATCAAAACCGTGCGCGACGGTGAGGTTGACATTTGACCCCCCTGCA
>JBCDDO010000038.1:0-11791 GCA_039180245.1 Pseudomonadota bacterium
ATCTTCAATGAGCCCCATGACACCGATGCCGACGCTCCCGACCATCCACTCCACCTCATGGATGCGTCACCGCTCGACATGGCGGATGATGGGGCATCGGACCCGAGCTTGCTGGTGATCTCGCAGGATTTTTGGGTCTAGCAGACCAATTGGCCAGCGCCGTTGGGTCGCGTGACGGCTGCCCGCCGCATCTCGCTGGCATGGCGGGGTTTGGACGTTTGTCCCGTTGGCTGAGACGGCGCTATGCCGGTGCACGCTCAAAGCTGTACTTGAAGAGTTCCACATCGGCCGCAAAGATCTTGGCGACTTTCTCTGCCGTCTCGTCGGAGTAATAGCCGCGCCAATCGGCCTTGGCGTTTCGATTGCGATCGACCTGGCGCCAGGCGACCGCACGCCCGAACTGCGCGCTCAGATACTGCGGGAGCGCGACCGAGAGATCCTCAATCGGAATGTGGTCGACGACGATCTCTCCCTGCGCATTGGTCAAGTAACTCGACTGGGTGGCGTAATAGACAAGCCCGGGCTTCAGGATCACCTTTGAATGCGTTTCTGCGACCGCAATTTTTTTTTGAATTTCGACATTTGTGTCCGATAGTTGAAGTGTTTCGTGAAGTTGCTCCACGAAATCATCAAACTCATTTAGAAAATCGACCCGAGACTGGGTGATCCCAGGTCGCGTGTCAGGCTTCGATTTCCACCATTCAAAGGCCGAGACGAGGCGGCTCCACGGGTTGCGGCTGATCGCAAAGAAACGGAATTCAGCCAGCTCCGGCGCGGCTGCAACCACGTCTCGGTAGTTCACATGGCCACGAAAATTGATTTCTTTCCATTGTTTTGAAAGAACATCCTCGCCCATTTTCTTAAGAAAACTTCGGACCGACGAACCGGCATTTTTGTGAATATGCAGGAAAACCAGCTTGTGTTCGGGAAGAACGATCATCGTGCGCTCCTGAAACTGGCAGCCTCAGACATCGAGATCGCACCAGACCGGAACATGATCGGAGGGTTTGTCGCGTCCGCGCATATGTCGGTCGACGCCGCTGGCCTGCAGCCGGTCGGCCGCCTGCGGGGTGAGCAGCAGATGGTCGATGCGAATGCCGTCATTTTTCTCCCACGCGCCGCGCTGGTAATCCCAAAAGGTGTAGAGCATCGGCGCCGGGTTGAGGATCCTCAGCGCATCGGTGAACCCCAGATGCAGGATCTGCCGGTAGGCGGACCGGGTCTGGGGCAGGGCAAGCGCATCCTCGGACCAGGCCGCGGGACGCTCGGCATCCTCATCCTGCGGGATCACATTGTAATCGCCAGCGAGAACGGCCGGCATCTCATCATCGAGGATCTCTCGGGCCCGGGTATGAAGCCGCGCCATCCAGGCGAGCTTATAGTCGTATTTTTCACCCGGCACCGGGTTTCCGTTGGGCAGATAAAGACAACAGACCCGCAGCGCGCCCGAGGCGGTGCTGACCACCGCTTCGATCCAGCGCGCCTGCATGTCCTCCTCATTGCCGGGCAAACCGCGCGTGACCTCCTCAAGCGGAACACGCGACAGGATCGCAACGCCGTTGAAGCTTTTTTGCCCATGTGTTTCAACGTTGTAGCCCAAATCCTCAATCGCCTCACGCGGTAGGTTCGCGTCGAGCGATTTGAGCTCTTGCAGGCAAACGATGTCAGGCTTTTCTTCGCTCAACCACTTAGTCAATGCGTCGATGCGGGCCTTCACACCGTTGATGTTGAAACTTGCGATCCGCACAGATCCGACCCCCCGATGACCGTTTGGGTGCGGTGCGGCGTCAGCCGTTCACAAGATCCTTGAGCTTCTTGGCGATGGTGACCTTGACGGCCTTGTCGGCCGGTTTCTCGATCGCCTCGCCTGTGGCAGGGTTGCGCACCGTGCGCGCCGGCCGTTCGCGGCAAAACACCTTGCCAATCCCCGGCAGCGTGACCGCGCCGCCTTTCTCGACCTCATCGGCAACAATCGAGGCAAGCGCATCAAGGGCGCGTCCTGCGGCGGCCTTGTCGATGCCGGCGGCTTCGGAGAGCGCCGCTGCGAGCTGATTTTTTGTCATCGGTTTGTCTGTCATTGGGAATCCTTCCGTCCCGAGAGTGACCCGCTTTACGGCGACAGCTCGCGGTTCTCAATATTTTTCAAGACAATGACAGTCACGGACGCGAGCGTCCAGCCCGGCCGCGCAATCAGACGGAGAAACTGGTGCCGCAGCCGCAGGAGGCGGTGGCGTTCGGATTGTCGATCACAAAGCGGCTGCCGATCAGCTCATCCGCAAAATCGACCGTTGCGCCGGAGAGGAAGGGCAGGGAGACAGGGTCGATCACCACAGCACGGCCATCGGCATTCAGCACCAGATCATCCTCGGCCGGATGCTCCTCGATCCGAAACTCATATTGAAAGCCCGAGCAGCCGCCGCCTTCGACAGCCACGCGCAACACCGACGCGCCGATCTCGGCAAGCCGTGCAAATGCCCGCTCCGTCACCTTCGGAGGCAGTGTGATCCCGGTGCCTGCGTCCATTGCTTGCGTCCTTCTCGGTTCCGTTGAAAAAGATAGGACCAGCGCGCGGCCCGTGCAAGGAGATGCCGTGCCGTCAGCCAAGGGAGTTCGCGCATGGCCGCCCGACCCGACCCGGCCATCTATGCCTCCGATCCCGCCGCCAGCCGCGGGCGGCTCACAGCGGAAGACGATTCGGCGAACCGCTCGCCCTTTCAGCGCGACCGCGACCGCATCATCCACTCTGCCGCGTTTCGACGGCTCAAACACAAAACCCAGGTCTTTGTCGAGCATGAGGGCGACTATTACCGCACGCGATTGACCCACAGCCTGGAGGTTGCTCAGGTTGCCCGAACCATCGCCCGGACGCTCGGCCTGGATGAGGATTTGACCGAGGCGGTGGCGCTCGCCCATGATCTCGGCCACACCCCCTTTGGCCATACCGGCGAGGACGCGCTGGCCGAATGCATGGCGCCCTGGGGCGGGTTTGATCACAACGCCCAGGCGGTTCGGATCGTCACCCGGCTTGAATGCCACTATGCGCGGTTTGACGGGCTCAACCTGAGCTGGGAGACACTTGAAGGGATTGCCAAGCATAATGGCCCGGTGACGGGCGAGGTTCCCAACGCGCTGGCCGAGTATGTCGGTTTGCATGATCTGGAGCTTCAGACCCATGCCGGCGCCGAGGCCCAGGTCGCGGCCTTGGCCGACGACATCGCCTATAACAACCACGATCTTATGGATGGGTTGCGGGCCGGGTTGTTCACCGAGGACGACATCCAAAACCTGCCGGTGATCGGTCCGGCCTTTGCCGAGGTCAGGGCGCGCTATCCGCAGGCCGAGGCGTCCCGGCTGCGTCATGAGGCCATGCGGCGGGTCTTTGGCCTCATGGTTGAGGATGTGCTGCGCGAAAGCCGGGCGATTTTGGCGGCGGCCGCGCCGCGTTCGGCCGAGGATGTCCGCATGTTGGGCTTTCCCGTGATCCGGTTCTCCGCGCCGCTTTGGGAGGATCTCAAGGTCATCCGCCAGTTCTTTTTTGAGCATATGTATCGCCACTGGCAGGTTCGGCGCATGCGCCGCAAGGCCGGTCTGGTGGTGCGCGATCTTTTCGAGGCGCTGATGGACGACACCGGCTTGATGCCCGATGCGTGGCACCGCGAGGCGACGCAGAACGGTGCCGGAATGCTGCGCGCACGCACGGTGGCGGATTACATCGCCGGCATGACCGACCGCTATGCGCTCTCGGAACATCGCAAGATCATCGATCCGCAGGCGCGCGCCTGATCCGGGCTGCTGCGCCCGGCGCGCATGTTGGGCCGAACTCGTCGGCGAAAACTGTGCCGGATGCCGGACCGGGCCGTGAGGGCTACGGTGTGAGGGCTGCGGTGTGTGGGCCGCGTTGCCAACCTGAACGCTGTGCGACGTTGCATAGGCATTGCTGCTTTAGCGACGTGCGGGCTGCTCGTCGCGCGCGTAAAGCCCAATCAGCGCCAGAGCAAGAAGCACAAGCGGAAGCGGCGTGAGCGCCTGGGTCACATTCAGCTGCAGGGGTGCAAGGAAACTCGGATAGTCCGGATAGAGCCGCGGCATGCCGTTCGCACCCAGGGCGTAGATGCTTTGCGCCGCCAAAACGCCCATGCCCAAAAACGCCGCGGCCAGGGTCCAGCCGATGATCCAACTGAAGCTTGTGCCCGTTGCAACGGCCCAGAGCCCCGGCAGGGCCGCGATGGTCAAGAGCACAATCGGCGCCGTGTCGGCCAGCGATCCGCCCCATTGCGTGGTCGGGGCCAGCGCGCCAGCTTCGGGCAACAGGATCGGCACCAACAAGGTTGCCAACAGCCCGGAAAGTGCGAACCCGCGCGCGCCCCAGGGCAGCCGCCAGAGCAGCATCGCGAAAAGGCCGACCGAGGCGGCGAGCACGCCCCAGGCCGCGACAACGTCGAGCAGCGGCGCCGTCGTGACCACTGCCGCAAAGTCGCGTGGGGTCGGGTGACCGGCCAACACGCCAAGCGACGGCCGCGCCCAGGCAAAGGTCGAAACGGTCGCAAACAGGCTCAGCGGCAAAGCCAACACTGCCGGCAAATCCAGTCGGATCAGACTGCCCGACAGCACCAGCCACAGCGCTGCAAGCAGACCAAGCGCCTGGAGGGCGGCCAGGGTTGCAAAAATGCCAGGGGCCGAGCGTGTCGAGCCGAGGATTTGCAGGCCGGGGTTGAGGAATTCCAGCCGGATCACGATCGCACAGATGAGCGCAGCAGAAGCGGGAACCAGCGCCGCCATGGCGAGCCGCCGTGCCAGATCCATTCGACCATGTTCATGCGTCATGCAGATCGACCCCCGCCGCAAAACGCCGCATCGCGTGCGCAGCCAACCAGTTCCACGACGGAGGGCATAGCTTAGGAAAGGTAAAGGCTCGGTTTCGCGCGGCGCAGGATCTCGGCCCAGTTGGGCGACCGAACCCGCCAGAAAAGCCCGCAATGCCCCCCAAGCCCCCATGGCGGTGCGCAGGGTGTCGTGCTAGATCCCCCGCGGAGGAAGGGCACGCCACCCATCGCGGCCCCGGCATCGGAACCCGCCATGAACCTATTCGCCGAGATCCGCAGCCTTGTCATCGACTGCCTGACCGCATTGCAGGATGCGGGGGCGCTGCCTCGCAACCTAGACTTTGGCAATGTCGCGGTCGAGCCGCCGCGCGATCCGGCCCATGGCGACATGGCCAGCAACGCGGCGATGGTTCTGGCCAAGCCAGCCGGGCAAAAACCACGCGACATTGCGCAGGCGCTTGCGGAGCGCTTGTCGGCCGATCCCAGGATTGCCGAGGCGCAGGTTGCGGGGCCGGGCTTTCTCAACCTGCGCTTTGCGCCCGGCATTTGGCAATCGGTGATCCCGGCGGCGGTGTCGGCCGGTGCGCGCTTCGGTCAGTCGAGCCTGGGGGCGGGCCATAAGGTCAATGTGGAGTTCGTTTCGGCCAACCCAACCGGCCCATTGCATGTCGGGCATACCCGCGGCGCGGTCTTTGGCGATGCGCTGGCCGGGTTGCTTGCCTTCACCGGCCATGCCGTCACGCGTGAGTATTACATCAATGATGGCGGCGCGCAGGTCGATGTGCTGGCGCGCTCGGCCTATGAGCGCTACCGCGAGGCAAACGGGCAAGAGCCCCGCATTGCCGAGGGGCTCTATCCGGGCGACTATCTGGTGCCCGTGGGGCAGGCCCTGAAGGCGCAGTTCGGCGACAGCCTGCTCGATCTGCCCGAAGACGCCTGGCTTGCGCCCGTGCGCGAGGCCGCAACCGAGGCGATGATGGCGACCATCCGCGAGGATCTTGCGGCGCTGGGCGTGCATATGGATGTCTATTTCTCCGAAAAGTCGCTCTACGGGTCGGGTCGGATCGAGGCCGCACTTGCGGCGCTCGAGAGCCGCGATCTGGTCTATCGGGGGGTGCTGGAGCCGCCCAAGGGAAAGACGCCCGAGGATTGGGAGCCGCGCGAACAGACCCTGTTCCGCGCAACCGAGTTCGGCGATGATGTTGACCGCCCGGTGAAGAAATCCGATGGCGGCTGGACCTATTTCGCCCCCGACATCGCCTATCATTACGACAAGCTGCAACGCGGCTTTGACCAGCTCATTGATGTGTTCGGCGCCGATCATGGCGGCTATGTCAAGCGGATGAAGGCTGCGGTGGCTGCGCTGTCGGGTGACGGCGCCGTCACGCTCGACGTCAAGCTCTGTCAGCTGGTGCGGCTCTATAAGGACGGGGCGCCCTTCAAGATGTCCAAGCGCGCGGGCACTTTTGTGACGTTGCGCGACGTGCTCGATGAGGTCGGGCCCGATGTCACGCGGTTCACCATGCTCACCCGCAAGAACGACGCCGCGCTCGATTTCGACTTCAACAAAGCGACCGAGCAGTCCAAGGACAACCCGGTCTGGTATGTGCAATACGCCCATGCCCGTGCGGCCTCGCTGATGCGGCGCGGGGCGGCGATCACCGATGTCGATGATGCCGCGTTGGCCGGCGCCGATATGACGATTTTGGCGGATCCGGCAGAGGTGGCACTTGCGGCCCGCATTGCGGAATGGCCGCGCCTGGTCGAGGCTGCGGCTTTGGCGCATGAGCCGCATCGCATTGCATTTTACCTCTTCGATCTGGCGGGCGCTCTGCACGCATTGTGGAATCTGGGCAATGAACGGCCTGAACTGCGCTTTTTGAAGGAGGACAATCCGACCGAGACGGCGGCGCGTCTGGCCCTGGTTCGGGCCTGCGCGGTTGTGATCTCGGCCGGTCTTGGTATCCTCGGGGTCACCCCGGTCGATGAGATGCGCTGACGCTGCATCGGGTCGCGGTTGACGGGGCGAGACGGGAAAAACCCGCCGCCCTGGCAGATTTAGGGGTTGGAGCAGGGCAGCCACACAGGTATTGTGGCGTAGGCAGGCGAGAACCCGATGAACAGCATGTCGCGCGACCCCTTTGACGAATCCGAAACAACATCTGGCGAGACCACGCCGCGGGCGGCGCGGGTCGGCGGCGCCGTGCTTTCGGTTCTGCTGGTTGCCGGGGTTGGCTTTTGGACATACCAGATCGGGCAGCAGGATGCGGCCCAGGTGCCGGTGATCCAGGCGCTTGAGGGGCCGGCGAAGCTGCAGCCCGAAGATCCAGAAGGCTTGCGGGTCGATCATCAGGGGTTGACGGTCACCGCGATCGTCGAAGGCATCCCGCCGGCGCCACGACCGGGCGATGTGCGGCGCGCGCCGCCCGTGGCCGAGCTCGCGGACGAAGATGTCGCGGCCGCCGATCTGCCCCCTGTCGCTGAGCTCTCCCCAGAGAGCCGCGCGGTGGACGATCAAGATGCCGCACCCCTCCCAGATCGCGTGGACCAAGGTCCAGCGCTGGCCGATCCGCTGGACGATCCACCGGCAGAGCTCACCGTTGCGCCACCGGCGCCGCTCGCTCCGCCCAGCGCGGATGCGATCAACGATCCCGAGATCGCAGCCGTTCAGGACCTGCCCCCAGCGCTGCGCCCGCGCAACCTGCCGCGCCCGGCCCAGACGCCAGATCGTCCAAACCTGCCCTCCAGCCCAGAGGACAATCTCGAAACCGCGCCCAGCCCGCTGCCGAGCCAGTCGCTGCCCCCGACGCCGCAGGCAGACGCGCTGCCGGACGCGGCCGTGGTGCCGCGCGGGCCGGACAGCACGCCCGCCGTTCCATCGGCCCCTCCCGTCGAAGTCGTGCCCGATCTTGCGACGGTCGGAGACCCTGACCCCGACGCTGCGGTGGCGAGCGACCCGCCTGCGCAACCCAGCCTTGATGCGGCAGACCTGACCCCGCAGGCCGCCCCCGATGCAGACGCGGATTTGACCGTGACGGATGGCGCGCCCCAGATTGCGCCGCGCCCGACCCCCCGGCCGGCCGGATTTGTGCCGCCCGTCAGTGAAACGCCCGTCAGTGAAACGCCCGCCAGCCCAAGCAGCGACGATGCGGCGCCCAATGCGGCTCCAGCCTCACCCGATCAAACCCCGCCCGATCAAACCCCGCCCGATCAAACCACGCCCGATCAAATCGCGGCCGAACAGGCGAGTGACAGTCCAGAGCCGGTGACCCGCTCGCTGACGCCGCAGGCGGATGCAAACGACCAAGACGACCCGCCAAACCCGGAGCAAGCGCAACAGATCGATCCGGAGCGTGCGGCATTTCCGCCTACGGGCACGCAGCTTATTCAGCTTGGCGCGTTCGACAGCCCCGAGGTGGCGCGCGCCGAATGGACACGGCTGGTGCGCGCCCATGGCGATCTTTTGGGCACAAAGGGGCCGCTTGTGCAGCGGACTGTCGTGTCGGGCCGGGTGTTCTTTCGCCTGCGGGCGGAGGGGTTTGCCAACCGTGCCGAGGCGCGCGCGACCTGTTCGGCATTGAACGCGCGGGGCCTGCCTTGCATCACCCGGGTGCAGGAGTGAGGCGTTTGTGCCGCCGACACGGTCCCGCTCGAGGGACGAGGACATGACCGCGCCGCGCGCCTCTATCATGGCGCCCTCTGGCCCTGTGTTGAGCGCGCAGGAAGCGCGGTTTTTTGCGCAGGCTGATCCCTGGGGCTTCATTCTTTTTGCCCGCAATGTCGAGCATCCCGCACAGCTTGGCCGTTTGACCGCCGATCTGCGGGCGGCTGTCGGGCGCGATGCGCCGGTGCTGGTCGATCAGGAAGGCGGGCGCGTGGCGCGGTTGACGCCGCCCCATTGGCAGGGCTGGCCGCCTGTGCGCGACGAATGCGCCGCCGCAGATGCCGGCGAGATTCCCGAAGCCGCGCTGCTCGACCGTCTTGCCTTGCGCTTCCGCGTGATCGGTGAGGAGCTGCGCGCGGTCGGCATCGATGTGAATTGTGTGCCGCTTCTCGATGTGCCGCAGCCGGGCATCCATTGGGTCATCGGCAACCGCACCTTGGGTCAAACGCCTGAGGCGGTGGCACGGCGGGCGGCGGCGGTGGTCCAAGGCTGCCTCGCCGGTGGGGTGTTGCCGGTGATCAAACACATGCCGGGGCATGGCCGCACCACGCTCGACACCCATCATGCGCTGCCACGGGTGGAGACGACGCTCGATGAGTTGCGGGCAACCGATTTTTTGCCCTTCCGGGCCCATTCAAAAGCGCTTTTGGGCATGACGGTGCATATCGTCTTCGAGGCGCTGGATGCTGAAGAACCTGCAACCTTTTCGGCCCCGACACTCGCCGAAATCCGCGGTGAGATCGGGTTCCAGGGCTGCCTGATGACCGATGACATTTCCATGGGTGCGCTGTCCGGGTCTATGAGCGAACGCTGCCAGCGGGCTCTGGCCGCGGGCTGCGATCTGATCCTGCATTGCAATGGCGATTTGGCCGAGATGGACGCGGTGGCCGGTGCCACACCGCGCTTGACCGGCGCCTCGGCCGATCGGGCGGCAGCGGCGCTGGCGGCGCGACCGCATGGCTCCGATTTGGCCGGATCAGGGAGCCTCAATGCCTGACGATTTTGCGGAAGGGTTCGAGGCACAGCGCGTCGCCGGCCGGCTGGCGGCCGAGGCGCTGATGGTCGATGTCGATGGCTTTGAGGGGCCGCTGGACCTTTTGCTCACCCTTGCGCGCAATCAGAAGGTCGATCTGCGCCGGGTCTCGATCCTGGGGCTTGCCGAGCAATACCTTGCCTTTGTCGAGGCTGCGCGCGACCTGCGCATCGAACTGGCGGCCGATTACCTTGTGATGGCCGCCTGGCTTGCCTGGCTGAAATCGCGCCTCCTCCTGCCGCCGGATCCCGAAGCCCAAGGGCCGTCGGGCGAGGAGTTGGCCGCGCATCTGGCCTTTCAGCTTGAGCGGCTTGAGGCCATGCGGCAGGCGGCCGGACGGCTGATGGGCCGCAGCCGGCTGGGACGCGATGTTTTTGCCCGCGGCATGTGCGAGCAGCTGACCCTACGCCGGCAAGTGCGCTATCAGGCCACGCTGATCGATCTGATGCGGGCCTATGCACGGGTGAAGACGCATGAAGAATACACCCCGCTGCATGTGACCCGCGACCCGCTTTTGACCATGGAGGAGGCGCTGGCCCGGTTGCGCGGGCTGATCGGTGGCACGGTCGAGTGGGCGCTTTTGGAGAGCTTTCTGCCCGAAGACTGGCGCATCGACCCGCGACGCCGGCGCTCGGCGGTCGCCTCGACCTTTGCGGCCATGCTGGAGCTGGTCAAGGCCGGCGAGGCCGAGATCGCCCAGGACGCCGTGTTTGCCCCCTTGATGCTGCGTGCGTGTCGCCGGCCGACGAGCGCGTCAACGGCCCCGCCAACGTGACAGACGACGCGACGGACGATGTGGCGGGCGATGTGCCGGACGGGGTGCCGGACGGGGTGCAGGGGGAAATCCCCCAATCCGGCCAGCTTTTCGGCGACCCGCCCTTGGCCGAGCAAGAGCGTATGGTCGAAGCGGTGCTCTTTGCCACTGCAGCACCGCTCACGCTGCGGGATTTGGCCGCGCGACTGCCCGATGGCACCGATTTGACCGGCGCGTTGACCTTGTTGGAGCGGCGCTACCAGGGGCGCGGCGTACATCTGGTGCAGATCGGCGATGCCTGGGCCTTTCGCACCGCGCCGGATCTGGGGCATCTGATGCATCGCGAGGCCTTGGAGCTGCGCCGACTGTCGCGTGCGGCGACCGAAACGCTCGCCATTGTCGCCTATCACCAGCCGGTAACACGGGCCGAGATCGAGGAGATCCGCGGAGTGTCGGTGTCGCGCGGCACCCTTGATCTCTTGATGGAGCTGGACTGGATCCGGCTGGGTCGCCGTCGCATGACGCCCGGACGGCCGGTGACCTTTGTGACCACCACGGGGTTTCTCGACCATTTCGGGCTGGGCAGCGCCCGCGATCTGCCTGGCATTCAGGAGCTGCGCGAGGCCGGGCTTTTGGACAATCGCAGTGGGCCGGGCCAAGCGCTGTCGCTGGCCGACGACCCCGATGCCGATCCCGATGCGGATCAGGACGAGCTTTTCGACCAATCCGACTGAGCGGCGCTGCCAAGCGCGGTGAGCAGCAAGGACAGGGCCGTGCGCACGCTTAGGCTTCGCACCGTGTCGCGCCCCAGCGCCCCGAACTCGTGCCGCACATGCAAGGTCGGGCCGGCAGAGGTCGCGCAGGCGAAATGCACCAGCCCTTCGGGCTTGGCTTCCGACGCGCCGGGCCCCGCCACACCGGTGACGGCAACCGCCACCCCGGCTGCGGACACGGCCAGCGCGCCCTCAGCCATCGCCCGTGCCACGGGCTCGGAAACCGCACCGAACTCGGTCAGCATTGCGTTGGGAACGCCCAGCAGCGCCGTCTTTGAGGGGTAGGAATAGGTCACAAAGCCCCTATCGACCACATCCGACGCGCCCGGGATCGCGGTCAGGGCCGCCGCTACCAGGCCACCGGTGCAGCTTTCTGCGGTGGCTAGCATGATGCCGCGGGCGCGACAGGCGGCCAGCACCGCCGCGGCAAGCGCGCGCTCAGAGGTCACATCAACCACCCATGCGACACAGCCGCGGCCAGGGTCACCACCAACGCGGCCATCGCGCCGGCGATCAGATCGTCGAGCATCACGCCCAGCGGGGTGTTCATGCGATCGGCCCAGCCCACCGGCGGCGGCTTGAAGATGTCAAAGACGCGAAAGAGCACGAACGCCCCCACCCAGCCCGGCCAGGGAAAGAGCCAGGGCTCGGCATTCATGACCGTCAGCCCGATCGACAGCGGCAGCAGTGCGACCCATTGGCCAGCCACTTCGTCGATCACGATCTCCGGCAGATCCTTTTCTG
>JBCDDO010000039.1:0-11736 GCA_039180245.1 Pseudomonadota bacterium
CGCAACGACATCCTGCTGCCATCCACGGTCTGTCCGGACCACCTTGGGGTCGTGACGCCGATGTCTGACCGGGGACCCGATGCGGGTTTGAGCGCCCTGCCCCCTGCGCAGCTTCGCGCCGAAATCCGTGCCGGGCGCTTCGGCGGTCACACCGCCGGGCTTGCCGCGGGGCGCCTGCAGGTCAATCTGGTCATTCTTCCGGAACGCTATGCGTCGGATTTTGCAGAGTTCTGCGCGGCCAATTCAAAGCCTTGCCCGCTGATCTCCAGCACCCAGCCGGGCCAAACCGCCTGGCCGGCGCTGGGGGCAGGCATCGACATCCGCACCGATGTGCCAGCCTATAATGTCTATGAGGCGGGCCGGCTCAGCGCCAGCCCCACCCGCCTGGACGGTGTGTGGCGCGACGATCTGGTGAGCTTCGCGCTGGGCTGCTCGTTCACATTCGAACACGCGCTTTTGCGGGCCGGCATTCCGGTGCGCAACATCGAGCTTGACCTCACCGTGCCGATGTTTCGCACCAGCATCGAAACCCAGCCAGCGGGGCCGTTTGGCGGGCCGATGGTGGTCAGCATGCGCCCCATCCCCAAACCGCTTGTCGACCGCGCGGTTGAGGTGTCGGGGCAGTTTCCTTGGGCCCATGGCACACCGGTGCATATCGGCGACCCTGCCGAAATCGGTATCAGGTCGCTGTCCACCCCGGATTGGGGCGATCAGCTCGCGATCGGTCCCGACGAGGTGCCGGTTTTTTGGGCCTGCGGGGTGACGCCCCAGGCGGCCCTGGACCGGGCGCGGCCGGATCTCTGCATCACCCATCGGCCCGGGCATATGCTGGTGACCGATCTTGACCAGGACGACCCGTTCAGCGCCCAAGCAGGCGCTGCTTAAAGCTTCCGGGGCGCCGCCTCCTCGATGGCCCGGCGCAGCACACGCGCGGCCCGCGGCATCGCCTCGGGCGACATGTTGGAAAAGCCAAGCAGCAATGCCGGCGGCAAGCGCCGACCGTGGCTGTAATCCGACAGCGGCCGCGGCAGCAGGCCCAGCTCCTTGGCCCGGTGCGCCACCCGCACATCGTCAAAGCCCTTGGGCAAATGGCCCAGCAGATGCAGCCCGGCATTCAGAATTTCGGTCTGCAGGAGATCGCCCAGCATCTCGGTCAGCACGGCGTCCAGGGCGTTCTGCCGCGACTGATAAAGTGTGCGCATCTTGCGGATATGCGCCTCATGCTGCCCGGTGGCCAGAAACGCGGCCATGGTCAGCTGGGTGGCGAGACTGGGCGGCCGGGTCACCGCATCCAAAAGGTTGCGGAAGATGTCGACATAGCGGGTTGGAACCACCAGATAGCCGATGCCCAGCGATGGCAGCACGGTTTTTGAGAAGGTCCCGAAATAGAACACCCGGCCATCGGGATCGAGGCTTTGCAGCGACGGCGCGGGATGGCCGCCGAAGCGATACTCACCATCATAATCGTCTTCCAAAACAAAGGCCTGGGCGGCATAGGCCCAGTTCAACAGCTCGATCCGCCGTCGGATCGACATGGTGTGGCCCAAGGGCGCCTGCCGCCCCGGGGTGACATAGGCAAACTTCGCCGCACGGGCCGCCGCCACCCCGGCCTCAACCAGCAGGCCCTGCCCATCGACGGGCACCGGAACGCTGCGCACCCGGAAGAGATCGTAGAGCCGCTCCATGCCGGGATAGCCCGGATCCTCGACCCAACCGGTGTCGCCCGGATTGGCCAAAGCGAGCATGATCAACAGCAAGGCCTGGCGCGTGCCGGAAATGATCAGCACCTGCTCGGGCGTGCAAGACACGCCGCGACTGTTGCTCAGATATGCCGCCACCTGCTCGCGCAGCTCAATTGCGCCTTCGGCCGGACAGCGGGCGATCCCGCTCGGCGCAAGCTGGTTGAGGATCGGGCGCATGATCCGCGACCAGCTTTTGGAGGGAAACTCGAACACCGCCGGAATGCCGGGATTGAAGGGCAAAACCCGGCTGGTGCGCTCGCGCGGCTTGGGCAGGCTTTCATCGAACCGCGAGGCCAGATCGGCATCGAGCTGCCGCCCATCGACCGGCCGCTCATAATGCAGCGCCTGCGACCAGGCGAGCTTTTCGGGCAGCATATCGGTCACGAAGGTGCCGGATTTTTCGTGAGAGACCAGATAGCCCTCGGATTTGAGCTGATCATAGGCGCAGGCCACCGTGGTGCGCGAGATGCCAAGCTCGGCCGACAAGGTGCGCGATGAGGGCATCCGCACCCCGGCGGCCAGTTTCCCTTCGGCCACATGCAGCCGCAGCACTTGATAAAGCTGGGTGGCCAGCGGGTCGTCTCCGTCCGGATCAAGCTCCAAACCGGGCAGCAAGATGCCTGAAGATTTGCGCGCCATTTCGACCCTCGCGGTAATTCTGGTCTCCACATCGCTCGTCATTTTGGCCATTGCCGTCAATCCAAAAATTTTGCGACGGCTTGGCACAGGCCGCGACGCTGACATGCGGCGACACCAGGGAGGAGAGAATGAGACGTCTGATGCATATCGGCGCTGTGATGATGCAGCGCGCCGCAGCCGCCATGCTGGGCTTGGCATTGGCCGCGTCGGTGCAGGCCGAAACCTTCGATTCAACCATTGCTGACACCCGCATGCTGGCCGCCTTCAAGGTCGATGAGACCGCCTTGCAAACCTGGCTGCCAGAGACGCATCGGCCCGCGCCCTATGCCGCAGGCGCGTTCGAAGGTGCCAATCTGGTGATGATGTTCATCGACCGGATGCTGCATCAGGATGCCGATGGCGAGCCCAAGAATGGCGGATCCTACCGGATGATGGCGTTGATCGTTCCAGCAACAGAGATCGACACTGGTGAGAAAACCACTTTCATTGCAAGAGTTTATACACCAGGCGATGGGGCGGGGCCCTATAAAACCGCGCTCAAGGCCGATGTCAGCCATGCGCTGTCGCTTAAGGGCACGGGCACCGAGCCACTCTCAGGCCGGCACCGCTGGCGCATCGCGAAAGACGGCGGCGCGATCGACATCTCGGTTGCGTTCACCGCCGAAGTGCCGGGCCGCAAGACCGGCGAAAGCCTCTTGTCCTCGCCCGCAGACCCTGACGTGGCGCGCATCTACCGATACGACCAGCTCACCGATGTGGTGCTGAGCATCCCCAAAGATATCGACCGGACCTCGGAGGTTTCGGTCACCGTCACCATTCCCGAGCTGGCGGAAATGTTCGACGGAACCGAGACGTTGATCGGGTTGGCCGACCGGCCCTTCTACACCCGACAGACCTTCAAACCGTGACCATCCTGGGTTCTGGCTGTCCAGTTTCACCAATTCTGGACATGTTGTTCAAGCCAGAACCTCTCTAGCCCTTTAGCACAACCACAGGGAGGATAAGATGACACAATCTGCACGCATGTTGAGCGCCATCGCCATGGCCGCCGGGTTGACCGCCCTGCCCCTGGCGGCCACGGCCGATGGGCATGAAATCCAAGAGATCCAGCTGGAGGTGGTCGGCACCTGGGGGTTCTTGGAGAACTGGAAGCAGTTCGAGGAGCGGTTCTGGACCGAAATCATCCCCGAAGCCTCGGACGGCAAGATCACCGCCAATGCCAAACCCTATACCGAACTGGGCCTGAAGGGCTATGAGGTGATGGCCGGGGTGCGCAAGGGCGCCTATGACGTGGTGCACGCGCTCACCAGCTATTCCAGCCAGGCCAGCCCGGCTTTGGAGGGGATCGACCTTTCGGGCATCATTCAGGATTGGGCGACCTACCGCCAGGCGGTCGACGCGTATCGGCCGATCATCGAGCGCGAGGTGCGCGAGAAGTACAACGCCCAGATCGTGAACATCTATCCGTTCCCGACCCAGCAGATCTGGTGCAATTTGGGCGATCGCGGCATCACGGATTTCAAGCTGGCCGATCTGGCGGGCATGAAGATCCGCACCTATTCGCGCACCCAGGGCGATTTTGTCGAAGGGCTCGGCGCGTCGTCTATCACGCTGGCGCTGGCCGAAGTGGTCCCGGCGCTGGAAAAGGGCGTGGCCGATTGCGGCGTGACCGGCACCATGCCGGCCTATAACGGCAAATGGTGGCAGGTGGTGACGCACAATATCCGCGTGCGGCTGGGCTTTGCAGCCACGTTCACCGCGATCAATCTCGACACCTGGGAGAGCATGAATGAGGCCACGCAGGCGTTGATCCTCGCCGAGGCCAAGAAGTTCGAGGAGGAGGTCTGGGCCTTCCAGCACACGCTCGATCAGGCCGGCATGGATTGCAACGCGCAGGGCCCCTGCGACAAGGGCGACCCGGGCAACATGACGCCGATTGAGCCCGATGCCGAGGATCAGGCGCTGCTCAAGCAGATTGCCGCAGAAACGGTGGTGCCCCGCTGGGCCGAACGCTGCGGCGCCGAATGCGCGCAAGAGTGGAACGACACCATCGGCAAGCTGATCGGCATCACCGCCCCGACCGAGGGGCTTTGAGACCCGCCGGGCCGCGGCACAACCGCGGTCCGGGCCCAGCCCACGCCACCGCGCACAGACGCGGGCGACAGAAATCCCGGGGAGAGAAAGATGCTGACGCGTGTTCAGGCCGGCCTGGAGGGCGTTGCCCGCGGGGCCGCGATCATCGGCGGGCTGGCGATGTGCTGTGCGGCGATCATGGTCACCCTCGATGTCATCGCCCGCAAGCTTTTCGGCGTGACGATGCGCGGCTCAGACGAGATCACCGGCTATGTCTTTGCCGCCGCGACCACCTGGTCCTACGCGTTTTGTTTGCTGACCCGCTCCAACATCCGCATCGACGTGGCCTATCTGATGCTCGGCACCCAGGGACGCGCGCTGCTCGACCTGCTGGGGCTGGGGCTGATGACGCTCTACATCTTCCTTTTGACCCGCAGCGCCTGGTCGGTCGTCGAAGAAAGCTGGACGTTCACCTACACCGCCCAGACCCCGATGGCCACACCGCTCTGGATCCCGCAGAGCTTCTGGTTCGCAGGCCTCGCCTTCATGCTGCTCTGCCTTGCCTTTCTGTCGCTGCGCACGCTCCACCACTTGGTTCATCGCAACTGGAGCGGGATCAACGCGGTGGCCGGCGTGCGCAGCATCGAACAGGACATCAAAGAAGAAACCCACGCGTAGCGCCATCGGGACCTTAAGGGGATCAACCAATGCCCGTGCTTATTCTCATCGGCCTCGTCGTGCTTGTCATCGCCACTGTCCCCGTCGCCGCGGTTCTTGGCATCCTGGGCCTTGCACTGGACGAGATCTTCATGAATGGCCGCCGGTCGCTGATGATGGGCGATTTCATCTGGGAGCAGAGCATCGAATACATCCTGGTCGCTGTGCCGATGTTCATTTTGCTGGGCGAGATCATCCTGCGTGCGGGGATTGCCACGCGGATGTATGGGGCGGTGGCGACCTGGCTGTCCTGGCTGCCGGGTGGCTTGATGCATGCCAATGTCGGCTCCTGCGCGATCTTTGCCGCCACCTCGGGGTCGAGCGTGGCCACGGTCGCCACGGTTGGCACGGTCGCCTATCCCGAGATCGAACGCCGCAGCTACAATGAATCGCTCTTCTTGGGCACATTGGCCGCGGGCGGTACGCTGGGCATCCTCATCCCGCCCTCAATCAACCTCATCCTCTTTGGGCTCTTGACCGACACATCGGTGCCTGAGCTCTATCTGGCTGGGGTGATCCCCGGGCTGATGCTGGCCGGCCTCTTCATGCTGGTTGTGGTGGTGGCCTGCCTGATGCGCCCGAACTGGGGCGGCGCGCCGGTCCGCACCAGCTGGGCCGAACGCATCGCCGTGCTGCCCGATCTTTTACCGCCGGTGATCCTGTTTGCCGTCGTGGTGGGCTCGATCTATGCGGGGTTTGCCACACCGACCGAGGCGGCCTCGATCGGCGTCGTCTGCGCCATCGGCATCGCCGGCTGGAACCGGGCGCTGTCGGTGCGCATGATGATCCGGGCCTTTGAGGGCACGATGCGCGCCTCGGCCATGGTCATGATCATTATCCTGGCCGCGGTTTTTCTGAACTTCGTGCTGGGCTTTATGGGCGTGACCCAGGCCATCATCGAGGGGATCGATGCGCTGGGCTGGACGCCGTTGCAGACGATCCTGGTGATCATCGCCTTCTATCTCTTTTTGGGCATGTTCATGGAGACGCTGTCGATGATGCTCACCACCATTCCGGTGGTGTTTCCCATCGTCACCCATATGGGGTTTGACGCGGTCTGGTTCGGCATCCTCATCACCGTTCTGATGGAGGCTGCGCTGATCACCCCACCCATCGGGCTCAACCTTTATGTCGTGCACGGCACACGCAGCCGGGGCGGGCGGTTCAACGATGTAAGCTACGGCGCGATGCCGTTTCTGATCGCCATGCTGGCCCTGATCGCGCTCCTCCTCATCCTGCCGGATCTGGCCACCTGGCTGCCCGGCCTCGTTTACTGACCAGCCCCTCTCACCGATCGGAGCCCGCCTCAGATGACCGCGCCCTGTCTGGCCCCGCTCGCCCAGGCCAGCCCGCCGAAGAGCCCGCTGCCGCGCGGCGCCTGCGATTGCCATGCGCATGTGATCTTGCCCCAGGTCGACCACCCTTTCGTGGCCAACCGCTCCTACACGCCGCCGCCGGCGCCGCTTGCCGCCTATAAGGCGATGCATGAGAGGCTGGGGATCGAGCGGGCGGTGATCGTGCAGCCCTCGGTCTATGGCACCGACAATCGGGTGACGCTGGCCGCCATTGCGGGATATGGGCCAGAATGCCGGGGCATCGCGGTGGTCGATGCCGATGTTGGGGATACGGATTTGCGCGCGCTCGACGCCGGCGGCATCCGGGGTTTGCGCATCAACACGCTTTTTGCAGGCGGCATCGGTCTTGACGATCTCGAAGCGCTGGCCGTGCGTATTGCCGATCTGGGCTGGCATTTCCAGCTTTTGATCGACGGCCCGACCCTGGCGGAGCTGGAGCCGCGTTTGGCCCGTCTGCCCGTGCCGGTTGTGATCGACCATATGGGCCATGTGCAAACCGCCGATGGGCTGAACCAGCCGGGCTTTCGCGCCCTCTTGCGACTGGTCGAGCGGCATGGCGCCTGGGTCAAGCTGTCGGGCAATTACCGCATGTCGCAGGACGCGCCGGATTTTGCCGATGTCATTCCTTTCGCCCAAGCGTTGATTGCAGCCGGCCCGGATCGGATGGTCTGGGGCACCGATTGGCCGCACCCGGCGCTCAGCGCGTTCATGCCCGATGACGGAACGCTCGTCGATGCGCTTGACCGCTATGTGAACAGCGCCGCTGAACGTCACGCAATCCTCGTGGCGAACCCGGCCCGGCTCTATGGCTTCTGAGCGCAGCCACCGATAGGGATCCTTCCCGCCATGAAGGGATGCGTTGCGCGCCTTTGCAGCCGCTAGACCAGATCCCGCGGAACCGTTTCCGACCAGCGCCGCTCGGCCACCACGCCCTCGGCATCTCTTGCCGTCAGCGTCGCCTCGATCTGCCAATCGCGGGCCAGGGCCTTCACGGTGACCTGGGCGTCGAGCTCGGCGCGCCAAGCGCCGCGGGCGTAGGATTTGTGCCAGATGCACGTCCCCTCGGCGCTGTTGGGCGCATCGGGATGGATGCGAAAGGTCTCGCGCACCCAGCTGCGCAATGTGAGCCCGGTATGGGCGTGGTGCACAGACCCGGTGTCGTTGAACCGCTCGATGGTCTCCAAGCCGGTGATCTGATCGATGCTCCGGTTGCGCGCAAAGCGGCCAGCGACACGGGTTTGGGCCTTGAGCGGCGCGGCCCCTTCGGGCGGGTCGAACGCAACCGACCGGCTGCTGCCGGCAAAAATGGGCAGCGCCAATCGCGCCCCGGTCAGGGTCAGCTGCGCCGGGTCCATCGAAGGCCAGATCACTGGCCAGTAGGCCGTCGACAGTGCCAGCCGCAAGCGTTGGCCTGCGGCCACGCGTTGACCGCAGGCATTGAGCTGCAGCCGCACGGGCACCGCAGCATGGTTCGGCATGGGCGCCGGCGCAGCGTGGCTGTCGCGATGCGTGAGGTTGAGCACCCCGTGCGAGATGAAACTGGCGCGCCCGGAACTGTCCACTGCCGACAGCACGGCAATCAGATTGGCCTGCGGTCGGGCCGAGGACACCTCCGCCGTGAGCACCGGAAAGCCCAAGAGCTCCAGCGGTTCGTCAAGAGGCGCGGTCTCAAACCAGGTCATGCCGCTCTCCTGGCTCTGATCGAGCGGCCCGTCCGCAACCAGACCGGAACCGAACCAGCTGCCGGATGCATGGCCTGCGGTTTCGGGGGTTGCGAGCTGGATCTCGCCTTCGGCCCCTTCTGCCATCGCCCCGTCGCCCAGGCCAAGGATGCGCGTTTCGGCCGCCGCCCCGGACCAGCTTTCCTGGGTCACCCAGCGCCCTGCCCGGCTTTCGTAAAACGATGCCGGCGCGGCGGGCTCCTGGATCCAAGCGGTGAGCTGCGGCTCGTCCATAATGCCTGTCTCAACGCCCTTCAGGTGTTGGTCCCACCAGCGCAGGCAGTCCTGCAAGAAGCCGATCTGGGGCCCGGGCAGTGCGAAATGCGGGTATTTGTGCCCCCAGGGTCCGACCAAACCCTTTTTGGGTCCCGGCAGATGGTCGAGCATTCGCAAGACTGCATTGGTGTAGCCATCCGCCCAGCCGCCGACCATATAAACCGGCACCTCGATATCGGCGAAATTCTCGCAGACCGAGCCATGCGCGTAGAATTCATCGCGCCGCTGGTGGCGAAACCAATCCAGCAACCAGAGCCCGTTTCCCTCCAGCCGGTCGACCCACATCGCCCGCCACCGATCGCCGACAATGGCCGGATCGGGTGGGGTGTTGGCAACCGCAAAGGCAGTCGCCCCCCAGGCGAGCTTGTCGGTCAGGCAAGCCCCGCCCATGAAGTGGATGTCATCGGCATAGCGGTCATCGGTCGAGCACAGCGAGATCACCGCCCCCAGCGCCGGCGGACGCCGCGCGGCCAGTTGCAACCCGTTGAACCCGCCCCAGGAAATGCCGATCATGCCCACTTTGCCCGAACACCAGGGCTGCTCGGCGAGCCAGGCGATGACGGCCAGCGCATCCTCCTGCTCTTGCAGCAGGTACTCGCCCTGGCAGATCCCCTCACTGTCGCCTGTGCCGCGCATGTCGACCCGAACCCCGGCATAGCCGAACCCGGCGAAATAGGCATGGGTGAGCTGGTCCCGCGGCGCGGTCCCGTCGCGCTTGCGATAGGGCAGATATTCCAGGATCGCGGGCACCGGATCGGCTTGGGCATCGACCGGCAGCCAGATCCGGGCGGCAAGCTGCACCCCGTCGGGCATCGGGATCCAAAGGTTCTCGATCTCGCGGATCTGGCGCGGGAATTCGGTGCGGGTGGGGATCTCGATCACATGCCGTTCCTTGCGATCTCATGATGCCAGTCGACATTGTGAATGAGCGTCTCGCCCTCCCATGCCTCAACTGTGGCATCGAGCAGGAATGCCGCATCCGTCGCGGTTTGCCGAGCGGTCGTGACAATGCGCACCCGCCAGTCACCGCGTCCGAACTCGGCCTGCTGATCCATGCGCGCTTCGGCCGAAAGCGGGTCATCGGGATGAATGCGGTAGATCCGGTCGGAGACATCGCTCAGCTCGGTCCCGGTCTCGTCAAGGCGGATCCGCCCGACAGGACCAAACACGCCGCCATCGATGAACACGCGCGCTGTGTGACTGCCGGAGACGAGGTCGATGGTGTGACTGCGCTCCATCGACCCGTCTCTGATCACCGTCATCGGCGGAGGCGCGCTGGCGGGGTCGGGCTCGGGGGGCGGCGGCAAGACGCGCGGTTCTGACCCCGCAACCCGCTGGCGGACCGAAAGGTGCAGGCGTGACGCCCCGGTTCGGACATTCAGCGTGACCGGCGCCGGTGCGGGCCAGAGGATCGGCCAATAGGCCGAGGCGATCTGGACCACCAATCTGTGGCCCACAGCAATGCGGCAGCCCACAGCATGGAACGGCAGGGTTATGTCGAACTCCTCGCCCGGCGTCACCGGCTCGGGCGGGTCGGCCCGTGCAGGGTTCCAGTGCCGCTGCTGGAGATTTGCGAAACTGCGGGCGATCAAGCTCTGCGCGCCATCGGGCGCCTCGTCGATCAACAGCGCCACCACATGTCCGGCCGGCTGATCGGCGCTCAGCCTCAGCACCAAGCCGGACTGGCCAAGCAGATCGAGCGGTGCGCCCAGCGCTGCGGCGCGAAAGCTCAGCGCGCCGCCCGCATCGATGCGGCAATCGCCAGGCATGTCGCCCGGAATGGCAAAAGAGAACATATCGCCGCCGGCCGACCCGAAGGTCTGCGGCGAGCAGATGGGCAGCGCCGGGCCAGGAGCAGGCGGCCAGCTCAGCCCGTCCTCATTCAGGGCCCATTCCTGATCTGTGCAGTTGGGCGAGGGCCAGCTTGCCTCTTCCACCCAACGGCCGGTTCGGTCGGTTTGGGTTGTGGCCGGCCGCGCGCCATCTTGCAGGAAGAACCGCAGCCTGGGCTCGTCCATCAGCCCGGTGTCGATGCCCTTCAAATGATGGTCCCAGAACCGCGTCGCCTCGGCGACGAAATCGACCTTCGGTCCGGGGATCCCCTCATGCGGATAGAGATGCGCCCAGGGTCCGATGAGCAGTTTCACATCCGGCAGATGCTGTGCGATCCGAAACGGCGTGTCCCGGTAAAGATCCGCCCAGCCCCCGAAGAAATAGACCGGGATCTTTAGATCGGCATAGCTCTCGGAGATCGAACCGCGCCGCCACATTGCATCCCGGGTCTGATGGGCGAGCCATTGCGCGGGCCAAAAGGTCATCGCCTCCAGCCGCTCTTTCCATATCTCGCGCCAGCGATCGCCGACAATCTCGGGGTCCGGCGGAAAGGCATTGTAGAGCTGCATGATCGCGCCCCACCAGAAATTGTCGTTCGCCAGGCAGCCGCCATAAAAATGGATGTCTTCAAGCCAGCGATCATCGGTGCCCATGACCGGGGCGATGGCCTTCAGCGCCGGGGGGCGCCGGGCGGCGACCTGAAAGGCGTTGTAGGCCCCCCAGGATTTGCCGAACATGCCCACGGATCCGTCGCACCAGGGTTGGGCGGCAATCCAGGCGATGAGATCGACACCGTCTTGCGTCTCCTGCTCGGTGTATTCGTCGAGCATCACCCCCTCGCTGTCGCCAGAGCCGCGCTGGTCGACGCGCAAGGCGGCATAGCCCGCCTTCGCAAATCGGGGATGAATTGCCGTGTCACGCAGCCGGGTGCGGTCGCGGCGGCGATAGGGGATGTATTCCAGGATCGCGGGAACCGGGCGCGTCCGGGCGCCCTCGGGCAGCCAGAGCCGGGCCGCAAGGCGCGTGCCGTCGGGCATCGGAACCCACACCGTCTCGATCACTTCAACCAAGGCTGTCATCGGAGCCAAGCGGTGCACCCAGCGCCGTGCCCATGCCCGTGCCCCTGCCCATGCCCAGTGTGCAGATCTTTGGATGCGTGCCAGATCATTTTTTGCAACACCTCCCGCCCGCTGCGCTCAGGGGCTCTCTATCGCGCATTTGCCGCCGAGGACAGATGTCCGCCGCCCTTTTGACGCGCTGTGACGCTTGGCCGGGGCGAGAAATGGGGTTGATGAGCCCTTCCAAGCGCGCGTGTCATGTGCCTGGGCCGATACACGCGCCTCTCGCGACTTCAGGGCGTTCTTGTCGTGTCGGGGCGCC
>JBCDDO010000040.1:0-11699 GCA_039180245.1 Pseudomonadota bacterium
CCCACGCTGTTTGGCGTGACGGGCGTCTCGGACTGGGCCCATCTTGGTGTGCGCATCGCTTTGCGACCCTGCGTCAGACTTCACAGGGTCTTCGGCCGAAATCTCGCCAAAATTCCATCACCTTCGGACGCTATCTGCGGCGGATGAAGACCACCCACGCGACGTCGGCGCGCGACCGAGTTGGCATGCAGCGCGCCCTGGCGTTTGCGGCGGTTTGGGCCGTTTTCGTGATCTCCTGGCAATGGGACGGGCTGCATTACGATCTCAATGCCCTCTATTTCGCCGGGTACTTCCTGGCCCAGGGCCAGCCGGATCTGATCTACGCGGTCTCGGTTGACAGCTTTCCGCTGACCTCGGAGCCCGCCTGGCTCGCCCTGTCCGAACCCTGGGGCTGCGACGCATTTTGCGCCTATCCCTATGTCTACCCGCCGATCTGGGCGGTGCTCGCAGCGCCGCTCACCGGCATTACCGACATGCGCGGGTTTTCCAACATCGCGCTTCTGGTCCAGATCCCGCTTTTCGCACTTTGCCCGCTCTTGGCCTGGCGTCTGTGGCGTCCCCGGATTGGCCCGGTCTCCTGGACGCTGCGCTGCCTGCTTTTGGCGACGGTTTGCACGATGGGCACGACCTCGCTGGTCAACAACCAGCCGCAGCTTCTGGTCACCTTCCTGTTGCTTGCCGGGTTTGAACGCGCGGCGCATGGGCGGCCCTGGCTGGGCGGGGCGGCGCTGGGCCTGGCCGCGGCGATCAAGATCTACCCGGTGCTGTTCGGGCTGATCTGGCTGCAGGAGGGGAATTGGCGGGCCCTGGCCGGGGCGATCCTTGCCGGAGGGAGCATGGTGGCGCTGAACATGGCGCTTGTCGAACCGGCGCTGAATGCGGCGTTTCTTGACCAGGCGCGGACGCTTTCTGCCGGGGTGTTTCCGGCGGCATGGAACTACAGCCTGGCCAGTCTGCTGGGCTGGCTCGATCCGGCCTCGGCCGATCCATGGACCGCCGTGACCCAGCCGCATCCGGCCACACGCATCGGCGGCCCGATCCTGCTCGGCGCCGGTCTGGTGCTGCTGTGGTGGATGGCCCGCAAGGCCGACCCGCTATGGCGCCGGCGGGTTCTGCTGCCCGCGCTCGCCGCTTTGGCGGTCATGGCAAGCCCGATCGGCTGGGCCTATTACCTCTTCATCCCGCTCTTTGCCGTTCAGCTTTTGCCCGAGCATTACGGCCGCGCCGGCATCGCGCTCCTGCTTGGGCTTACAGCGCTGGTCTTCTTGCCATTCTACATCCTGCTCGGCATCCGCATTGGATTTGATGCAACGCTGCTTGGCTTTCTCTTTACCCTGGGCACAAGTGCGGCTTTGTTGCTGGCCCCGGCCCGGCCCGCGATCTGACAACGGCGGGCAGCTCGGGCGGGCAGCTCGGGCGGGCACGCGTCCGGCGCATTGCCGGCTCCGCACCGGAATTGAGCCCTGTTGGGCATGCGGATACTTGGGGGGCCCGAGCGCCTGCGCCTATTTTGCGCTTTCCTCGACCTGATAGCGGCGGCGCATCCGTTCCAGCGACGCGTCGCGCTCCAGCGCCTGCTGGGTGAGCCGCTCGCTGTCGAGCCGGCGGAACTCCTCGATCACCTCATCGGCCATCTGCCCGTCGCCAAGCTCGACCAGGGCGGCCCGGGCCAGGGCGATCGAGGTCTCGAATGTCTCGCGCACCGCCAGATCGACCCCCGCCTCCCACATCTCGAGCTCCGAGAAGCGATCATAGGTGTCGGCATAGATCATCGTGTCGGGAAACCGCTCGCGCAGCTTGGCCACCGCCTCGCGCGCGCCGTCCCGGTCATCGATGCACAGGAAGATGATGTCGGCCTCGCCCGCACCGGCCGAGGTCAGCACGTCGACCCGGGTGGCATCGCCGTAATAGACCTGATTGCCAAAGCGCCCGGCCATCTGGATCCGGCGGGGCGAGTTGTCGATCAGGGTGATCTCATAGCCGCGCAGGCTCAGGATCCGGGCGATGACCTGGCCGACACGTCCGAAGCCGGCAATGATCACCCGCGCCGGGCTCGCCTCGCTGGCCTCCTTCATGCCGTCCATATTGGCATCGTCGCGCCGGGTTGCGTGCCGGTCGGCCAGCGCAACAGCCAGCGGCGTGACCACCATCGAGCCGGTGACCATGACCGACAGCAGCGACGGCCACTCGCCGCTCATAACGCCCGATCCCTCCGAGATCGACAGCAGCACAAACGCAAACTCGCCGCCCTGCCCGATGGTCGCGGCAATGCGCAGCGCGTCGGGATTGTCGGACCCAAAGGCCCGCGCCAAGCCAAAGAGAATGACCGCTTTGAGCGCAAAGAGGCCCAGCGCGCCACCCGCAACGATCCACCAATTGGCCAGAACCAGCGACCAGTCGACGGTCATCCCGAAGCTCATGAAAAAGAGCCCCAGAAGCAGACCGCGAAACGGCTCGATATCGCTTTCAAGCTGGTAGCGAAATTCGCTTTCGGCCAGCAGGACACCGGCCAGAAATGCCCCCAGCGCCATGGAGAGGCCGACCAGATCCATGATCAGCGCCGAGCCCACGACCACAAGCAGCGCTGCGGCGGTGAAGATCTCATTGGTGCGGGTGCGCGCGATCAGGTTGAAGGCCGGACGCAGTCCAAA
This sequence comes from Pseudomonadota bacterium, assembly GCA_039180245.1. Classification (GTDB taxonomy): domain Bacteria; phylum Pseudomonadota; class Alphaproteobacteria; order Rhodobacterales; family Rhodobacteraceae; genus J013. The sequence continues at coordinate 2,652 of JBCDDO010000040.1, forward strand.
GCGCAGGGCAACGCCCAGCCCGACCAGCACCGCCAGCGCAATCGCGACATCGCCCAGCGACATGCGCTCGCCCGCCGCCGGGGCCAGCAGCGCGGCCAGCGCCAGCAGCGGCACGACGGCAAGATCCTGGAAGAGCAGGATCGAGAAGGTGCGATTGCCATAGGCCGAGGCCATCGCCCGTTTTTCGCGCAGGATCTGGATGCCGAACGCGGTGGAGGACAGAGCCAGCGCCGCGCCGGCCATAATCGAGGGCTCCAGACCCAGCCCCACCTGCCAGAAGATCAGGAACAACAGCGCCGCCGTGATCCCCACCTGCAAAAGCCCCAGGCCGAAAATGTCGCCCTTCAGCCGCCACAGCCGCGCGGGTTTGAGCTCCAGCCCGATCACGAAGAGCAAGAGCACCACGCCGAACTCGGCCGTGTGCAGAACCGTCTCGGTTTCGCGGATCAGACCCAGACCGAAGGGGCCGATCACGGCGCCGGCGGCCAGATAGCCCAGCACCGACCCCATCTTGAGGCGCTTGAAGAGCGGCACAGCCACGACCGCTGCGCCGAGGAACACGGCCGCAGATGTCAAAAATGGATCGGCACCAACCGCCACAAAGCTTCCTTTCCAGTTGAACGACCGCATCAGCGCCCGGTCGCGCTCACATCCTGATGTGCCATGGCTGGCTGCAAAAAACGAGAGGTCATTGCCCGTAATGCGCGAGGTTGAACGCCGCGGACAGTGCGCGGGCGCTGCCATCGCGGAACGGCTGCGCCCAACAATCCCCGAACCGCCCAAATTGCGCCTTGCCAGTTTCATCTTCCGGGACCAATGCGGGGGGCATGGTGATTTCGCAGCCACCGATCGGCGAGGCGACCGACGCGATCTCGGGAGGGTCCCAAGCGCCGGTTGACCCGCCAGTTGACCTGCCAGTTGACCCGCCGGCCCGTCGCGGCCCGGTCTCCCCCGCCTGGGACAGGGCGCTGTGCCTGGCGGTGCTGTGCGGCTTTGTGGCCTGGGTGGTTGCGGCGTGGTGGTCGCACGCGCCGCCCGATCTGATGTCGACCTATATCGCCGGGCAGCTCTACAGGACCGGCGAGATCGATGCGCTCTATCTTGGCGAGGGGGCGAGTTTTGTCACCGAGCATCCGCCCTGGCAGGCGGTGCTGGAGGCACAGGGCCTGGTCGGCCAAGTGACCTATCCCTATGTCTACCCGCCCCTATGGGCGGTTCTTGCCTCGGCAATCCCAGCATCGGTCCCGGCAGAGACGGTGTTTCGGCTGAGCTATGCGCTGGGCGCGCTCTGCATCGGGCTCAGTGCGCTTGCTGCCATTCGGTTGAGCGCACCGCCGGGCCCGCGCGCGCTGTGGCTGGCGGGCATGCTGGCCGCCACGCTGGTGGTGATCGAGGGCAAGCTGACCCTCCATCACTGCCAGCCGCAAATCGTGGTCGGTCTGATGATCTTGCTTGCGATGCGGTATGCCGGGCCGGTTCCGATTATGGCGGGCGCGGCGCTGGCCCTTGCCGCGGCGATCAAGCTCTACCCCGCGCTGCTTGCGCTTTGGTGGCTGGCCGAGCGGCGGTGGAGGACGCTGGGCGGTTTTGCTCTGATCGGGGGCGCGCTGGGCTGGCTAAGCCTCGGGCTCGCCGGCTGGCCGCTTCATGAAGCGTTTCTGGAACGTCTGGAGATCCTGCGCGGCGAGCTCAACGGCACCGGCCTGAACGTCAATCTGGAGAACCTGCTCTTCCAGCTCGCCCATTCAGCGCAACTGCCGCGCGACCCGCAGACCGGGGCGCTGCTCTATTTCGCCGCCCCCGACCCGCTTTGGATCTCGGTGACGGTCCCGTTGATCCTGCTATGCGGGCTGGTCCTGATCGCGGCGCGCTGGCGGGCGGGCGACGCGGTGTGGCGCAGCCGCGCGCTGTTTCCCGCGGCGCTGATCCTGGTGTCGCTGAGCCTGCCCTTGGGCTGGGCGCATCAGTTTCTGATCGTGCTCTACCTGATCCCGGCGCTTGCCCGGCTCTACGTGCTGCGGCTGTGTCTTGGGGTCGCGCTGGCTATTGTCGTCAGCCACAGCCGGGTCTTGCTTGCGCCGCTGGGGCAGACGGGCCTGCCGGTCATGCCGCTCTTGCTGGTCGGCGTGCTCAGCTATGTGGGGCTTTTCTTCCTGTTTGCTCTCGCGCCGGGAAAAAACCGCAGCTAGCCGCCGCCCACATCCGCTTGCACCCGCCCGCGGCCCGGCTATAACCGGCGCGGCCCGTTTGGCGGCCGCATCTGGGGGGAGCAGCATGCCGAAACGGACCGACATTTCCTCGATCCTGATCATCGGCGCGGGCCCCATCGTGATCGGCCAAGCCTGCGAGTTCGACTATTCCGGGGCGCAAGCCTGCAAGGCGCTGCGCGAAGAGGGCTTCCGCGTCATCCTGGTCAACTCCAACCCCGCCACGATCATGACCGATCCCGGCATGGCCGATGCGACCTATATCGAGCCGATCACCCCGGAGGTTGTCACCCGCATCATCGAGGTCGAACGCCCCGACGCGCTTTTGCCCACCATGGGCGGGCAGACCGCGCTCAACACCGCGCTGGCGCTCGACGATCTGGGGGTGTTGGAGAAGTTCGGTGTGGAGATGATCGGCGCCCGGCGCGCGGCCATCGAGATGGCCGAGGATCGCAAGCTCTTTCGCGAAGCGATGGACCGGATCGGGCTGGAAAACCCCAAGGCGCTGATCGCGACCTCAATGGACGAAGCCTTGGGCGCGCTTCCTGACATCGGGTTGCCGGCGATCATCCGCCCGGCCTTTACCCTGGGCGGGACCGGCGGCGGGGTGGCCTATAACCGCGAGGATTATGAGACCATCTGCCGGCGCGGGCTCGATGCCTCGCCGGCGAGCCAGATCCTGATCGACGAAAGCCTTCTGGGGTGGAAGGAATTCGAGATGGAGGTGGTGCGCGACACGGCCGACAATTGCATCATCATCTGCTCGATCGAAAATGTCGATCCGATGGGCGTGCATACCGGCGACAGCATCACCGTGGCACCGGCCCTGACGCTGACCGACAAGGAATACCAGATCATGCGCAACGCCTCGATCGCGGTGCTGCGCGAGATCGGGGTGGAGACCGGCGGCTCGAACGTGCAATTCGCCGTGCAGCCCGAAACCGGCCGGCTTGTGGTCATCGAGATGAACCCCCGGGTCAGCCGCTCCTCGGCTCTGGCCTCCAAAGCGACCGGCTTTCCCATCGCCAAGATCGCGGCCAAGCTTGCCGTGGGCTACACCCTCGATGAGCTCGACAACGACATCACCCGAGTGACGCCGGCCAGTTTCGAGCCTTCCATCGACTATGTCGTCACCAAGATCCCCCGCTTTGCCTTCGAGAAGTTTCCGGGCGCCGAGCCGACCCTGACCACCTCGATGAAATCGGTGGGCGAGGCGATGGCCATCGGCCGCTCCTTCCACGAAAGCTTGCAAAAGGCGCTGGCCAGCCTGGAAACCGGCCTGAGCGGGCTCGACGAGATTGCTTTGCCCGGGCTTGACGAGGCCGTCGATGCCGGCGAGCGGCACCAGGCCGTGGTCGCGGCGCTCTCCCAGGCCACGCCGGACCGCATCCGGGTGATCGCACAGGCAATGCGCGAGGGGCTCAGCGATGATGACATCGCCGGGGTCACCGCCTTCGATCCGTGGTTCCTGGCCCGCATCCGCGAAATCATCGATGCCGAAATCGCTGTCCGCCGCACCGGATTGCCTGCTGACAGTGCCGGGCTGCGCGATCTTAAGATGCTCGGCTTTGCGGATGCGCGGCTCGCAACGCTCACCGGAACGCCGGAGGCCGACATCCGCCGCCTGCGCCACCGGGCCGGGGTCACGGCAGTTTACAAACGCATCGACACCTGCGCGGCCGAGTTCGAGGCGCAGACGCCTTACATGTATTCGACCTATGAGGCCGATGCGATGGGCGAGGTTGAATGCGAAGCCCGCCCGACCGAGCGGCGCAAGATCGTCATTCTGGGCGGTGGGCCAAACCGCATCGGGCAGGGGATCGAGTTCGACTATTGCTGCTGTCATGCCTGCTTTGCGCTGACCGAAGCCGGGTTCGAGACCATCATGGTCAATTGCAATCCCGAAACGGTGTCGACCGATTACGACACCTCCGACCGGCTCTATTTCGAACCCCTCACGCTTGAGCATGTGCTGGAGATTTTGCGGGTCGAGCAGGAGGCGGGCACTTTGGCCGGCGTGATCGTGCAGTTTGGCGGCCAGACGCCGCTCAAGCTCGCGCATGGGCTGGCGGCAGCCGGCATCCCGATCCTTGGCACCGCGCCCGACGCGATCGACCTGGCCGAGGATCGCGAGCGCTTTCAAAAGCTGCTGACAGATCTCGATCTGCGCCAGCCAAGCAATGGCATTGCCCGCAGCCGCGAAGACGCGCTGGCCGTGGCCCGCAAGATCGGGTTTCCCGTGGTCATCCGGCCTTCCTATGTGCTGGGCGGGCGGGCGATGGAGATCGTGCGCGACGAGGCGGGGCTGGAGCGCTACATCCGCGAAGCGGTCAGCGTGTCGGAGGGCTCGCCGGTGCTGATCGACGGCTATCTCGCCGCGGCGGTCGAGGTCGATGTCGACGCGCTGTCGGACGGCACCGATGTGCATATCGCCGGCATTATGGAGCATATCGAGGAGGCCGGCGTGCATTCCGGCGACAGTGCCTGCTCGCTGCCGCCCTACTCGCTGGATGGCGAGATCGTGGCCGAGATCACGCGCCAGACCCGGGCGCTGGCCAAGGCGCTGAACGTGGTCGGCCTGATGAATGTGCAGTTTGCCGTTCAGGGCGACCAGGTCTTCATTCTGGAGGTCAACCCACGGGCGAGCCGCACGGTGCCTTTTGTGGCAAAGGCTGTCGGTGCGCCGATTGCCGCAATCGCGGCCCAGGCGATGGCCGGCACGCCGCTGACCGGATTTCGTTTGCCCGACCCGATCACCCCGCAATTCTCGGTCAAGGAAGCGGTGCTCCCCTTTGCCCGCTTTCCCGGCGTCGACACTTTGCTGGGGCCGGAGATGCGCTCGACCGGCGAGGTGATGGGGATCGACGCCTCCTTCTCGCGCGCCTTCCTGAAATCGCAGATGGGCGCGGGGGTGACCCTGCCCGAAACCGGCACGGTCTTTATCTCGGTGCGCGACGAAGACAAGCATGGCGGCATGTTGGAGACGGCCAAGACCCTGGCAGAGCTTGGCTTTTCGATCCTCGCCACGACCGGCACCGCCGAGTTTTTGACCGCGGACGGGATCGCTGCAACGCGGATCAACAAGGTCTATGAAGGCCGCCCTCATATTGTCGACCGAATGAAGGATGGCGGGGTGGCCTTGGTGATCAACACCACCGACGGGGCGCAATCGGTGTCCGACAGCCGCGGCATTCGGGCAACCGCGCTCTACTCCCGCATTCCCTACTCCACCACAGCCGCCGGCGCGCGCGCCGCGGCGCGTGCGATCCTGAACCGCCGCGACGGGGCTTTGGAGGTCCGAACCCTGCAATCTTTTGCTGCCGGATGACCGGCGGTTTGGCCCTCCAAGACATCTCGATCACGGGCGAAAGCCGTGGGGACACTCAATGGGCCAGGCATTGACTGCATGCTTTTTGTGCTAAATTACTCGGCGTGATGCCTGTTTGACCAATGGTTATGCAGACAACCACGGCGCAACGGGCGGCGTTGAGGGGTGGGCTTGTGGCCGGTTCCCTGCGGCGTAGAGTTCGGGTCGAATCAACTGGGGAGACTGGCATATGGCCAAAACAATAGGTGTCGCCGCGGCGCTACTGTTCGCAGCAAGCGCGGGCGCGGCGCAGGAAAAAGTCGCCTTCGGCACGAACTGGCTGGCCCAGGCCGAGCATGGCGGCTTCTATCAGGCAGTGGCCGACGGAACCTATGCCGCATGCGGTTTGGACGTGGAGATCGTGCCGGGGGGGCCGCAGGTTAACAACCGCGCGCTGATGCTGGCCGGCCGCATTCAGTTCCATATGGGCGGCGATCTCCTTCAAGCCTTCTCGGCGGCCCAGCAGGACATTCCTGTCGTCGCGGTTGCGGCGATGTTCCAAAAGCACCCGCAGGTCATTTTGGCCCATCCTGAATCGGCACAAAGCTGGGAGGATCTGAAGAACCTCACGCTGCTGATCGGCGAAAACGGCTTTCAATCCTATTATCAATGGATGATCGCCGAATACGGCTTTACGGCCGCGCAGCGCGAGCCCTACACCTTCAACCCCGCCCCGTTCCTGGCCGACAAGACCATGGGCATGCAGGGCTATCTGTCCTCCGAGCCCTATCTGGTGGAAAAAGAAGGCGGCTTTACACCGAACGTGTTTCTGATCGCGGATGCGGGCTACTCGACCTACGCCACCACGATCGAGACCATGGCTGAGACCATCGAGACCGCGCCGGACGTGGTGAAATGCTTTGTCGAGGGCTCGATCAAGGGCTGGTACACCTATCTTTATGGCGACAATGCCGCGGCCAATGCGCTGATCAAGGCCGACAATCCGGAGATGTCGGACGACAAAATCGCCTATGCGATCGAGAAGATGCTGGAGAACGGCATTGTCGATTCCGGCGATGCGTTGGAGCTTGGCATCGGTGCGCTGACCGAGACGAAGGTGAAGGATTTCTTCGACAAGATGGTCGCGGCCGGGGTTGTCGATGCCGGGGTCGACTGGTCGGCGACCTTCACAACCGAATTCACCAATCAGGGCGTCGGCATGGACCTCAAACCCTGATGCAGTAACGACCGTGCCGGGCGGGGTGTGGTGTGCACGTCCGGCAGCGCAAGGAACGAGGGCCACATGGACGGAACTCCTGCCTTGGCAGGGCGCGCGCCTTTGCTCACGCTCCAAAGCGTGGGCAAGACCTTCGGTCGTGACGTCGAAGCGCTGCGCGGCATGAGCCTTGAGATCCGGGAGGGCGATTTCATCTCCCTTCTCGGCCCGTCGGGCTGCGGAAAATCCACCGCATTGCGGCTGATCGCAGGGCTGATGCACCCCACTGCCGGCACGCTGCGCTGGGAGGCGCAGCGTTCGGACGGGGCCTTGGGCGTGGTCTTTCAGGAGCCCACGCTGATGCCCTGGGCCACGGTTGAGGACAATGTCTGGCTGCCCATGCGGCTCAAAGGCCGCAGCCGCGGGGCGGTGCGCGACGATGTGCTTGCGGCGCTCAAACTGGTGGGGCTGGAGAAATTCGCCCGCGCCTATCCGCGCGAATTGTCCGGCGGCATGAAGATGCGGGTCTCGATCGCACGGGCCATGGTCACGCGGCCCAAGCTGATCCTGATGGACGAGCCCTTTGCCGCGCTTGACGAGATCACCCGGTTTCGGCTGAACAACGATCTTCTCGAAATGAAAGCCAAGATCGGCTGCACGGTGGTGTTCGTGACCCATTCGGTCTTTGAAAGCGTGTTCCTGTCGGACCGCATCGTGGTGATGGCCGCGCGTCCGGGACGGGTGATCCACGAGCTTGAGGTCGACACGCCCTATCCGCGGTCGGAGACCTTCCGCACCTCGGCCGAATATGCCGCCCATTGCCGGGCCGCCTCGGCTGCGCTGTCCCAGGCGATCGAGACCGCGGCATGAGCCTGGCCGAAACCCCGCCCCAGGTCGCGCCCGGCGTCGGGGTTGATGCCGAAGAGCGCGCCCGCGCCCGCGCAAAACGACTTGAGACGGTGGCAAAATGGACGCTGCCGCCCCTGGTGATGGCGCTGGTGGTGGTGCTGTGGCATCTGCGCGTCTCCTGCGATCCCAATCTTTTATGCTGGCTTTTGGGGTCCGAGCCGGTGCCCCATTACATCGTGCCAGGCCCCGGCCGGGTCGCCGATGTGCTGGTTGGGGATTTCGCGCTTCTGATGCGGGGGATGGAGGTGACGGCCCGCATCTCGCTTCTGGCGCTGTTCTTTGCGGTGATCGGCGGCGTTGGGCTCGCGATCCTCTTCTCGCTCTCGAAATGGATCGAGATGCCCTTCTTTCCCTATGCGGTGATCCTGCAGGTGACGCCGGTTGTCGCGATTGCCCCGTTGATCAAGATCGCGGTGGATGATGCGTTCACGGCCGCTCTGATCGCGGCCTGGATCGTGGCCTTTTTCCCGATCCTGTCCAACACCACGATGGGGCTGAAATCGGTCGACCATAATCTGCGCGATCTTTACCGGATCTATGGCGCCACGCGCTGGCAGCGGCTGCGCTATCTGGAGATCCCCTCGGCCCTGCCTTATTTCCTCACCGGCCTGCGCATTGGCGGCACGCTCAGCCTGATCGGCGCGGTGGTCGCGGAGTTCGTGATCGGCACCTCGGGCACCGGGCTGGGGCTTGCATCGATGATCCAGGAGGCGGGCTACCGGCTGAACATCCCGCGCATGTTCGCGGCCTTGGTGATCATTGCAGCGCTTGGGATCGTGATCTTTGCCGCGTTGAGCCTTGTGAGCCATCTCTTGCTGCGCAAATGGCACGAAAGCGCTGTGTCGCGCGAGACATGAGCGATTTTGCCACCCTGCCGGACGGGCCCGTTCGCCTGGACAATCTGCGGCTTGCGGCCGGCAATGGGCTTGAACCAGCCTCGCTGACCATCGCCGATGGCCTGCTCACCGATGCGCCGGCCGACATCGTGCTCGACATGGCCGGGCGCATCGCCATGGCGCCCTTTGTCGATATGCACACGCATCTGGACAAGGGGCATATCTGGCCGCGCTCGCCCAACCCCGATGGCACCTTCATGGGCGCGCTCACCACAGTGCGGGCCGATCATGCGCGGTGGAGCGCCGAGGATGTCGAGGCGCGGATGCGGTTTTCGCTGCGCTGCGCCTGGGCGCACGGGACCCGGGCCATCCGCACCCATCTCGACAGTATGGGCGGGCAGTACCTGCGCAGCTGGCCGGTTTTTGACCGGCTGCGGGCGGAATGGGCCGGGCGGATCGATCTGCAGGCGGTCAGCCTGGTGTCCTGCGAAAGCTTCGGCTCTGCGGAGTTCGATGCCATTGCCGACACGGTTGCCGCGCATAACGGCGTGCTGGGTTTTGTGACCTATCCGC
>JBCDDO010000041.1:0-11524 GCA_039180245.1 Pseudomonadota bacterium
AGCTGCCCAATGATGGCCGCAAGCGGGATCGCGAGCGCGATTGCCGGCAAGATCATATGGGCCAGCAAATCTGCCGTCAGATCAAAGCGAAACCGAACGATGCTCTCAAACAGGTAAAACTGCGTGGTGAAAGGAAGATCGAGCGCTGGCGAGACCCGCCCGGCAATGTGAAAGACCGGCCAGACCACGCCAAAGGCGATGATGAGCAGGAGCCCCCAAAGAAAATCGGGCACCGAGAGCGCAAGCCCGTTGGTCACATCGACGGCCGCCTCGGTTCTCTGGCCGCGAAATCTCGTGCCCAGCAATGCCAATGTGCCGCCCAGCACAAGCGCGATAAGCAACGCCAGCACCGACAGCTCCAGCGTTGCCGGCAGCCGGCCCAACACCAGGCCCGCAACGGGTTGGCGCAGCGAGATCGAGGTGCCGAAATCGCCCTGCAGCACGCCGCCGGCCCAAATGAAAAACTGCTCCGGGATCGAACGATCAAGCCCATAGAACGCGTTGAGCCGGGCAATGTCGGCCTCGGTCGCGCCCGGGGGCAGCATCATCGCCACCGGATTGCCCGGCACAACGCGGATCACCACAAAGACGATGACCGCCACGCCAATCAGCGTGACGGCCGTTGTGGCCAGCCGTGTCAGGATCGCCCGGAGCATGGCAGGCGGCCGGGCGGTTGCCCGGCCCTGGCCGGATCAGGCCCGCGTCATCAGATGCGGCAGAAGGGCACCCGAGGCATGCGGGGTCACGCTCACGCCGCTGGCATGCAGGATCGGCTGCACATATTGCATCAGCGGGATCACCAGCGCGTTTTCGGCGATGTGCTTGTCGACCGCCTTCCAGCCGGCGATGCGCTTGTCCTCATCCGCTTCGCCCCAGAGCGGGCCGATCATGCCGACGAGGTCCTCGCCATCCCAGACCGAATGCGGCGAGGGGCCGAACATCGCAAACCCGGTCGAGGTCGTCGGGTCGCCCACCGCATTGCCCCAGTTGTAGAAGGCCGCCGGCGCAAGCTGATCGGCCGCACGCAGCTCGAAATGCTTGGCGATCTCATAGACCTCGATCTCGGCCTCGATGCCCACCCGGCGCCAAAGCCCGACCACGGCCTGGATGATCTCGTAATCCTTGGGCTTGAAGCCGCGGGTGGTCTGGATGGTGAATTTCACCGGATTGTCGGGGCCATAACCTGCCTCGGCCAACAGCGCCTTGGCCGCCTCGGGGTCATAGGCCACCGAGATGCTGTCATCATAGGCCAGGTAATCGGGCGTCTGCAGCGTGTCGATGGGCACGCCATAGCCCGACAAGAGCCGGTCGATGATGGTCTGCTTGTCGATGGCATGGGCCGCGGCAAGGCGGACGTTCTTTTCCAGCATCGGGCCGACATCGTTGAGGAAGATCATCCCGATATCGGAGATCGGATGCGCCACGCCGCCGATGGTCTCGGCCTCCTTAAGCCGGTCGAACTCCTCATAGGGCACTTCCAGCGTCACATGCGCATTGCCCGATTCGATCTGGGCCACGCGGCTGGCCGCATCGGGCACAAAGCGGATGGTCACCGTCTCGAATTCCGGCGCGCCGCCCCAGTAATTGGCGTTGGCCTTCAGCCGCACGAAGGCGTTGCGCTCGAAGCTGTCGACCATATAGGGGCCGGTGCCGATGGGGGCTGCTTCAAACCCCTCGGCGCCGACCTTCTCGTAATAGGCCTTGGGCATCACATAGCCCGTGAGGAAATACATCCATTTGAAGATGGTCGGCTCAAAGCGCAGCACATCGGCGGTGACCCGATTGCCCTCGATCGAGTAATTGCCGATCGTCGACCAGATGAACTGGATCGGATTGCCGGTCTCCGGATTGCCGGCCCGCTCCAGCGACCAGGCGACATCCTCGGGTGTGAAGGGGCTGCCATCATGCCAGGTGACGCCCTCGCGCACATCCATCCAGACCTGGGTTTTGTCCTCGTTCCAGCCCCAATCGGTGATCAGACCCGCGGCAGGCGCCAGATCAGGCGCCTGATGGATAAACATATCGAAGACCGACTGATAGATCGCCTGAATGGTCGGGTTCACTGCCGAGAGGCCCACCGTGGGGTCCCAGCTGGGCAGATTGACATTATAGGCGATGACGAGCTCGTCGATCTCCTGCGCCAGTGTCGGGGTGGCGACCGCGCCCAGTGCAAAGCTGGCTCCGGTCATCTTCATCAGGCTGCGGCGGGAGAGTGTGAAGGTCATGCGCGTGTTCCCTGTGTTTTTCTGTGGGCGGGTGTTTTTCTGTGGGCGGTTTTGGTTATGGACCGGCAAGCTTTCGGCCGAGGAGATAGCCCGAGCCTGCACCCACGCCGGCGCCGGGCCAGACGGCCGCCCCGGTCATGAAGAGGCGATCAACTGGAGTTGTGCCATCGGCATACCCCCAGGCGGGGCGAAAAAGAAAGTTCTGCGTGATGTGTTGGCTGCCGGTGATCTGGTCGCCGCCCACCAGATTGGGGTTGTCGGCCTCCAAATCGATCGGCGTGACGATGCGCTGGCTGCGGATGCGCGCACGGGTGCCGGGGGCATGCCGTTCAAGAAGTGCGAGAGCACGCTCTGCCATCGGGGCGGCGGCGGCCTCCCAGCTCTGCGCCGCAATCTCGCCCGCCGCATCGCCTGTGATGGTGCCGGGCACCACCCGCACCTGAAGCCAAAGCACATGTTTGCCTGAGGGCGCGCGAGAGGGGTCGATGGCGGTCGGCTGGCCCACGACGATGGCCGGCGCGTCGGGCAGCAAACCCTCGGACGCCTGGGCGTAAACGCGGCCCATCGCCTCGAGCGAGGGCGCAAGATGTACATAGGCAAACTCGCGCAGCTTTGGGTCGGGCCAGGCCGGCAGATCCTCCATCGCCAGATGGATCATCATCGTGCCGGGCGCATGCACATAGCGCTCCATGGCCAGGTCATGGTGCCGGTTCGTGGGTCCGCCCAAAAGCCCCGGCAGCGCCCGCGGCCCAACCCCGGCGATTACCGCCTTTTTGGCCGTGATCTCTGTGCCATCGGCCAGAACGATCCCGGTCGCGCGATGGCGCGCGCGGGTGATCTTGGCCACCGTCGCATTGCAGGTGACGGTGCCGCCCGCAGCCTCGATCATGCCAACCATGGCGCGGATCATCGTGTCGGCGCCGCCCTTGCCCAGCACCATGCCGAAGGATTGGTTGGCCATGCCCTCAAGATAGGGAAACACTGCCCCGCCCGCGACATCCGGCGCAAAGTCGAGATGCAGCCCCCACACGCCGAGAAGAGCGCGCATCTGCGGGCTTTCAAAGGTTTTGCCCAGCCAGGCACGGGGCGATGCGAGCAAGAAGCGGATCATCTCGGCGGCGCCCGACCGGCCCCGCGCCCGCACCAGCCGATAGAGGAAAGATGCCAATGCACGGATGTGCATCGGCCCGCCCAGCAGGGCAAAGATCAGCTCGGCCTCGCCCGGGAAGTCGGCGACCAGCTTGCGCCATGTCGCGGCATCGGCCTGCGAAAAGGCCGCGATCCAGGCGCTGGTTTCCTCCAAATCGGTGCTCACACCCAGCCAGCGCCCATCCGGAAAGAGCGTGGCAAAGCAATCGCGCACTGGCGCAAGCTCAAGCCCATGCTGGGCCAGGGCCGCATTGTGGGTGCGGTAAAACCCCGATCCTGCAAAGAGCGAGAGGTTCATCGCGCCCCAATCATGCAGGAACCCAGGCTCGGTCAATGGCAGGGTCTTGACAGCGCCGCCGGGCAGGGCCGCCTGTTCGAACACCGCCACCCGCCAGCCCTTGCTGGCCAGATGCGCCGCACAGGCCAATGCATTATGCCCCGCACCTATCAAAACGGCATCATACTCGGTCACGACCAGTCTCCCTGTCCCGGATGATATTTGCAAATGCATGGAAACTTGTCTAGCATCCAGACATAGGCAAACGGGGTGCATCCCCGCACGAACAGCTTGCATGAACAGGGAGACAAGAATGACCGCAGCCGCGACATTGAGCGACCTCGGGACAAAGATCGTCACGGGCGAGGTCGAGGTGGTGGATCTTTCCGGGGTCATCGCGCCGGAAACGCCGATTCTGTATCTGCCGCCCGATTTTGCCAAGAACACCCCGCGGATCGAGATCAACAAGATCAGCGAGTATGACGAGGACGGGCCGTTCTTTGCCTGGAACTGGCTGGTTTTGGGTGAGCATACCGGCACGCATTTCGATGCCCCGCATCACTGGATCACCGGCAAGGATTTCGAGGACGGCTATACCGACAAGATCCCGCCCAAGAATTTCATCGGAAAGGTCAATGTCATCGATTGCTCGGCGCAGGCGGCCGAGAATGCGGATTTTCTGCTCGATGCGGAGGGTGTGAAGGCCTGGGAGGCCGAGCATGGTGAGATCGGCCAGGATGAATGGGTCGTCATGCGCACCGATTGGGACAGTCGGGTCGACGATGAGGCGGCCTTCCTGAATGCCGATGAGACCGGGCCCCATTCGCCCGGGCCGACGACCGATTGCATCGAATATCTGCTGAGCAAGGGCATCATGGGCTGGGGCAGCCAATGCATCGGCACCGATGCGGGCAGCGCGGGCGGGATGGAGCCGCCCTTCCCGGCGCACAATCTTCTGCATAAGGCCAACCGCTATGGCCTGGCCAGCCTGGCCAATCTCGACAAGCTGCCGGCAAAGGGCGCGATCCTGATCGTCGCACCGCTCAAGATCAAGCGCGGCACAGGCAGCCCGATCCGCGCGCTTGCGCTCGTGCCGCGCTGATCGCTCGGGCAGGCAGGGGCTGATGACGGGCGCCATGTCGGGTCGGCAGGCATGAAGCGGCCTGAGATCATCATAATCGGCTCGGGCATCAATGCGCTTGTTGCCGCGGCGATGCTGTCGCGGCGCAAGCGCGTGCTGGTGTTGGAGCGCGAAGACCGCATCGGCGGCTGCATGATGTCGGGCGAGATCACCGCGCCAGGCTTCACGCATGATGTGATGGCAGCGACCTTCGTGCTGTTTCTGACCTCGCCGGCTTTCGCCGCCTTGGGCCCGGGCCTTGCCAAGCATGGGCTGGAGTTCTGCCATACCGACCGACCAACAGCGGCGCTGCGGCCCGATGGCACCGCAACGGTCCTGACCACGGATCGCGCCGCCAATATCGCCGCCTTCAACGCGCGGGCGGCCGGCGATGGCGACCGGCATGGCGCCGATGTCGGAGGGGTCGAGAAAGAGGCCGATTTCCTGTTCAGCCTGTTGGGCGGGCCGAACTGGGGCTGGCCGCTTGTCCGGCTTCTGGGGCGGCAGGCGCGCAAGCTGGGCATTCGCGGGCTTGGCGCCTGGTTTGGCGGGGCCTTGCAGCCGGCCCGGGGCTGGCTTGAGGCCAATTATGCGAGCCCCGATATCCAAGCGCTCTGGGCGCCTTGGCCGCTGCATGCCGGGTTGACGCCGGATGCGTCCTTCTCCGGTCAGATGGGCCGGGTCATCGCCTTTGCGCTTGAGGCGGCCGGTGCGCCGATCGTCAAAGGTGGCGCGGGCCAGGCGGCGCAGGCCTTTCGCCGGCTGATCGACGCGCAGCGCGGGGCGGTTCGAACCGATGCGGATGTCGACCGCATTCTGGTGAAGACCGGGCGTGTGGCCGGTGTGGCCCTTGCCTCGGGCGAGGAAATCACCGCGCCCACCGTGCTCGCCTCGGTGACGCCGACCCAGCTTACCACGCGGCTGCTGCGCGATGTGGATCTGCCCGATGCAGTGGAGGCGACACGCAGTTACCGCTATGGCCGCGGCAATTTCCAGCTGCATTACGCTCTGGACCGCCCACCTGTTTGGACGACGGCGGGGTTGGAGAAGGTCGCGCTGATCCACCTCACTGACGGGATCGACGCGGTGTCGAAATCCTCCAACGAAGCCGAACGGGGGATGCTGCCCGAAACGCCGACCATCTGCGTCGGCCAGCCCTCGGCGCTCGACCCATCCCGTTGCCCCGACGGAAAGGCGGTGCTGTGGTTGCAAATCCCGGATGCGCCGCGGGTGGTGAAGGGCGATGCGGCGGGCCAGATCGCGACGAATGGCTGGGACGAGGCCACCCGCGCAGCCTTTGCCGACCGGATCGAGACCATTCTGGCGGCGCATCTGGACGGGTTTGCCCAAAGCGTGATTGCACGTCGCGCCTATGCGCCCCCCGATCTGGAAGCGCTCAACATCAATCTGGTCGGCGGCGATCCCTATGGCGGCGCGTGTCAGATCGACCAGTACTTCGCCTGGCGGCCTTTCCTGCGCCCCACGGGCGCTGCGGATGTTCGCGGGCTGCATCATATCGGCGCCTCGACCCATCCCGGGCCGGGCCTGAGCGGTGGATCGGGCTTTCTGGCCGCACGGAGCCTGGGTGCATGAACGAGACCCTGCGTCCAGCACCCGCGCCGCATCTGGGCGAGATGGGCCTGGAGAATTTCGCCCCCTATCTGATGAACCGGATCATGGGGCGCTACAATGAAAGCCTGCGCGAAGAGCTGGTCGAGATGGGCCTCACAACGCCCAAGATGCGCGCGCTGGCGGTGCTGTCGGTGATCGACGGGCTGCAGATCTCGCAGCTGGCGGTCTATTCCGTGGTCGAGCAGTCGACGCTGTCGCGCACGCTTGACGCGCTGGCAGGCGAGGGGCTTGTGCGTCGTCAGGCCGATGCCGGCGACCACCGCGTCACCCGCATTCAAATCACCGAGGCGGGACGGGCAGCGTTTGAGCGGCTTTGGCCGGCCATGGCTGGCTCATATGCCCGGATGTTTGCCGGCATCGCTGAGGACGAGCGCCGGGCATTCGTCGCAACCTTGCAAAAGATCCTGGTGAACGTCCGCGAGCATCAGTTCTGAGAGGGGGATACACAATGATTGCCAAAGCGTTGAGCACCGTTCTTGCCACGACCCTCTGCGCCCTCCCCATTGCTGCCGATCCCATTCCGGGCATGCGCGGCGTCGATCATATCGGCCTCACCGTGCCCGATATGGAGCAGGCGGTGACGTTTTTCTCCGATGTGCTGGGTTGCGAAACGGCGACCTCCTTCGGCCCGTTTCGCGATGATGAGGGCGGGTTCATGACCGATCTGCTCGACGTCCATCCCCGGGCCGTGATCCATCAGATCACGCTGATGCGCTGCGGATTCGGCGCCAATATTGAGCTCTTCGACTATGACGCGCCCGATCAGGAAACAGTGCGGCCGCGCAATTCCGATATCGGCGGGCATCATATCGCCATCTATGTCGATAATATCGCGGTGGCCGCGGAATACCTGCACGAGAACGGCATCCGCACATTGATGGGCCCGTTCCCGGTCAATGACGGCCCGGCCGCCGGTCAGACCGTGCTCTATTTCTTTGCGCCTTGGGGGTTGCAGATGGAGCTGATCTCCTATCCCGGCGGCATGGCCTATGAGACCGAGGGCGGCCCCGTGCTCTGGTCGCCCAGCCAGCCCGCAAACTGAGGAGGATGCCATGGCCGAACGGTCCTTTGCCGCGGAGGTTGAAAAACTGCGCTTGGGGACGGGCGCGCACTTTCATGCCGAGGGGATCCTGGCCATCACCAAGGCGCTTTTGGAAAATGGCGTGGGCTATGTCGGCGGCTATCAGGGCGCGCCGATCAGCCATTTGATGGATGTGCTGGCCGATGCCGAAGGGATCCTCGCAGAGCTTGGGGTGCGCTATGAGGCGAACGCGTCAGAGGCCGCGGCCACGGCGATGCTGGCCGCCTCGGTGCATTACCCAATCCGTGGCGCGGTCACCTATAAAGGCCCGGTCGGTGTCAATGTCGCCTCGGATGCCCTTGCAAACCTTGCCTCTTCTGGTGTCACCGGCGGGGCGCTGATCATCGTGGGCGAGGATTATGGCGAAGGCTCCTCGATCATGCAGGAGCGCAGCCACGCGTTTTGCATGAAATCCCAGGTCTGGCTGCTCGACCCGCGCCCGAATTTGCCCAGCATTTCCAATGCAGTGTCGCATGGTTTTGCGCTTTCCGAGGCCTCGAACAGCCCCGTCATGCTGATGGTGCGCATTCGCTCCTGCCATGTCACCGGCATTTATGAGGCGCAGGACAATGTCACCCCGCCGCTCACGGTCCGCGACGCGCTCTCCAACCCGCGCTCGGACTTCAAGCGCGTGGTGCTGCCGCCCTGGTCCTATGTCCAAGAGCATGACAAGATCGACAATCGCTGGCCCGCGGCCCAGAGCTATATCCGCGAACACCGCCTCAATGAGCTGTTCGGTCCGGCGGGCGGCCCGGTTGGCATCGTATTGCAGGGCGGAATGTACAATGGGGTGATCCGTGCTTTGCAGCGGTTGGGCCTGGCCGATCTCTATGGCGCGACCGAGATCCCGCTATATGTCATGAATGTCACCTATCCCGTTGTACCAGAAGAATTTTTGGAGTTTTGTGAAGGCAAGGATGCGGTTCTGGTGATCGAGGAAGGCCAACCCGAATTCATCGAGCAGGCGCTGGGCTCGGCGCTCTACCGCGCGGACCGGCGCATCGCGCTGCATGGCAAGGACATGCTGCCGATGGCGGGTGAGTATACCGGCCAGGTGATGCTCGATGGGATTGAGGCGTTTCTGCGTAAAACGGCGCCCGACATGCTGCCTGCGCCGGTGCGCGCTCCGAACGCGCCGGCCTATGAGGTGCCAGATCTGAGCAAGACCGTGCCGATCCGCCCGCCGGGGTTTTGCACCGGCTGCCCCGAGCGCCCCATCTTTGCGGCAATGAAACTCGTCGAGGAGGAAACCGGCAAGCATCAGATCACCGGCGATATCGGGTGCCATCTTTTCGGCTCGCTGCCGCCCTTCGAGATCGGCGGCTCGACGATGGGCTACGGGCTGGGCGGGGCCTCCAACGCGGCCTTCGATGGCGGCGGCGAGAAGCGGCCGATCTCAATCCTGGGCGATGGCGGCTTCTGGCATAACGGGCTCAACTCCTCCATCGGGAATGCAGTCTACAACAAATCCGACGGCGTCACGGTGATCGTTGACAATTACTATTCAGCCGCCACGGGCGGGCAGGATCTGCTGTCATCGCGTGCCGTGAACTCAACCAAATCGACCAAGCACCCGATCACCAAGGCGCTGAAGGGTGTGGGCGTGGACTGGGTGCGCCAGATCGATCGGACCTATGATGTGAAGCGCCTGCGCGACACACTGAACGAGGCGCTGACCACCAAGCATGAGGGGCCCAAGGTCATCGTCGCCTCCTCGGAATGCATGCTCAACCGCCAGCGACGCGAAAAACCCCTACGCAACAAGGCGATCAAGGCGGGCCGACGGGTCGATGTCCCGCGCTTTGGCGTTGATGAAGACATCTGCACGGGCGACCACGCTTGCATGCGGCTTTCAGGCTGCCCGTCCTTGGGTCTCAAGCGGCTCGACGATCCGTTGCGCGACGATCCTGTGGCCTTCATCGACGAAAGCTGCGTGGGATGCGGCAATTGCGGCGAGGTCGCCGACGCCGCGGTGCTCTGCCCGTCGTTCTATCGCGCCGATGTGGTGCACAATCCCGGCGCGGTCGAACGCATCTGGGGCCGGATCCGCCGCCGTGTCACAGGCTGGCTGATGGCGCGCCGCGCGGCCCGAACGCTCGACTTCTCGTCCAGCATCGTGCCGGGAGAGTAGTGATGACCGAGCAGCGACCTATTGTGCAGGCAGCCGCGCGGGACCCCAAGGTCGACGCAATCATCAAGCTCGCGGTCATGGCCGTCGGCGGTCAGGGCGGCGGCGTGCTCACCAATTGGATCGAAGATGTGGCCCGCGAAAGCGGCTTTGCCGTGCAGGCGACTTCGGTCGCGGGCGTTGCACAGCGCACCGGGGCCACGATCTATTATATCGAAATGGCTCCCAACGGGCCGCGCCCCCCGGTCTTCTCGCTGATGCCAGCCGCGGGCGATGTCGACATTCTGGTGGCTGCCGAATTGATGGAGGCGGGCCGGGCGATCATGCGAGGCTTCGTGACGCCCGACCGCACCACATTGATCGCCTCGACCCATCGCGCGCTGGCCGTTTCGGAAAAAACCGTGCCGGGCGATGGGATTGCAAGCGCCGACGAGGTGATGGCCGCAGCCGAGATCGCCGCCAGGCGGTTCTTGGCCTTTGATCTGGAACAGCTTGCGCTCGCGCAGGGCTCGGTGATTTCGGCCAGCCTTTTTGGCGCGCTGGCCGGGGCCGGGGTGTTGCCCTTCCCGCGCGAGGCATTTGAGGATGCAATTCGGCGGGGCGGGCGCGGGGTGGATGCCTCGCTGCGCGCCTTTGCCAAAGGGTTTGAGGCGGCTGAAACCGGTGCCGGGCCAAGGCGGGCCGCATCGCCCAAGAACCCGGCCGCAGGCTATGCACCCACGGGCGACCGGCGGCTGGTTCAGGCCTGGGAGGCGCTGTTGAGCGAGGCGCAGGCCCTGCCGGATGCGGTGCAGGAGACCGCGCTGCCCGGGCTGCGCAAGGTCGTCGATTTCATGGATCCCAGCTATGGCCGGGCCTATCTTGATCGCCTGCAGCGCGTGCTGGCCCAGGACGATCCCGCCAAAGGGCATCTGCTGAGCCGCGAAGCGGCCAAATACATCGCCAATGCAATGGCCTATGACGATGTGATCAAAGTGGCCGATCTGAAAACCCGTGCTGCCCGGATGGACCGCATCCGCCGCCAGATGAAGCTGACCGATGGGCAGGAGATGCATCTGACGGAGTTCATGCATCCGCGCGCTGAAGAGATCGCAGGCATGCTGCCGGCCCGGATGGGCGCCTGGGTCGAGGCGCGGCCGGGCTGGATGCGGATCATCGACCGGCTCTTCAATCGCGGGCGGCGGCTGCGCACCGATGGGCTGGCGTCCTTCATGCAGCTTTATGTGATCGGCGGGTTGCGGGGCTATCGTCGACGAACCCGACGCCACGCCATTGAAACGGCGCATCTTGAGGCCTGGCTTTCAAGCTGCCTCAGGGCTTTGCCGCACTATGACCTTGCCGTTGAGCTGCTGCGCTGCCGGCGGTTGATCAAAGGCTATTCCGACACCCATTCCCGGGGCCTCTCCAAATTCGACATGGTGCTCGCCGGTGCGGATCTGGTGGCCGGCCGGGACGATGCCGCCGATTGGGTGCGCCGTCTGCGCGAGGCCGCGCTACAAGATGAAAAGGGGGCCGCGCTTGACGGGGCGCTGGCCACGATCCGCAGCTTCAGCGGGGCCTAGACCGGCGGCGTAAGCTGCACGCGGCCGGGATCGACGGCGCCGAGCGGGTTGATCGCGCGTACCGGGGTCGCAATCGCGCGGGCCGCCTCGAAGAGGAGATCCTCACGAAAACGATTTGCGATGAGCTGCACGCCATTTGGCGCGCCGGCCGCGCCGGTGGCGACGCTGATGGACGGAACGCCCAGAACCGGCGTTGCGAGCATGGGAAGCTGCGCGGCAAGTGTTTCGGCAAAATCATCGGCCGATCCGACATCGAGATTGTTGGGAAATGGCAGCATGCCCGACACCGGCGTGATGAGGAGCGGCCATTCCTCAAAAAAGAGCTGCCAGGCGCGCAGCAGCGCTGCGCG
>JBCDDO010000042.1:0-11385 GCA_039180245.1 Pseudomonadota bacterium
CGTCCGAACTCGTGACGCAGGGCCTTGAGGCGGATGCGTTCCAGCGCACGGCCTCGCGCATCGAGGAAATGCGATCGGCGGACTATCGCGATCGGGCAATGGAAAAGTGAGCGGGAGCGCTCCTTGCTCCCCCACACCTAATCCGTTAACCACTGCTGAACATCCGGCCGGGACGGCGGACCACAAGCGGAGATGACCAAAATGGCGCGCAACAAGATCGCCCTGATCGGGGCCGGGCAGATCGGTGGCACTCTGGCGTTGCTCGCCGGACTGAAGGAACTGGGCGATGTGGTTCTGTTCGACATCGTCGACGGGATGCCGCAGGGCAAGTCGCTCGACATCGCCGAGGCCAGTCCGGTTGAGGGCTTTGACGCCCATCTCGCCGGAACCTCAAGCTATGCCGGCATCCGCGGTGCCGACG
Organism: Pseudomonadota bacterium; assembly: GCA_039180245.1. Lineage (GTDB taxonomy): Bacteria > Pseudomonadota > Alphaproteobacteria > Rhodobacterales > Rhodobacteraceae > J013. Next base: position 422 of record JBCDDO010000042.1, read on the forward strand.
TCGTGATCGTCACCGCCGGCGTGCCGCGCAAGCCGGGCATGAGCCGCGATGATCTGCTCGGCATCAACCTCAAAGTGATGAAAGCGGTCGGCGAAGGCATCAAGAACAACTGCCCCGACGCTTTCGTGATCTGCATCACCAACCCGCTCGACGCGATGGTCTGGGCGCTGCGCGAGTTTTCCGGCCTGCCCCGCACCAAGGTCGTCGGCATGGCCGGGGTGCTCGACAGCGCCCGCTTCCGCTATTTCCTGGCCAAGGAATTCGACGTCTCGGTCAAGGATGTCACGGCCTTTGTGCTGGGCGGGCATGGCGACACGATGGTGCCCTTGGCGCGCTACTCTGCGGTCGGCGGCATCACGCTGCCCGATCTGGTCGAGATGGGCTGGACCACGCAGGAGGCGCTTGACGCGATCGTGCAGCGCACCCGCGATGGCGGCGCCGAGATCGTGGGCCTTTTGAAGACCGGCTCGGCCTTCTACGCGCCGGCCGCCTCGGCGGTGCAGATGGCCGAGAGCTATCTGAAGGACCAGCGCCGCCTGGTGCCGGCCGCGGCCTGGGTCGATGGCGCCTATGGGCTGAAGGGGCTTTATGTCGGCGTGCCGGTGATCATCGGCGCTGGCGGGGTTGAGCGGGTGGTCGAGATCAAGCTCAACAAGGCCGAACAGGCGATGTTCGACAAATCGCTGGCGGCGGTGCGCGGTCTTGTCGATGCCTGCAAGGCAATCGACGACACGCTCGGCTGATCCTCTCGCGCCACTCGGCCGATCCTTCGATGCGAACGGGCTGCCCGGGCGGGCAGCCGCCCATGGCCTGCCGGTCTTGGCTGGGCATGACCGGGGCGATTCGGCCCGGGCCGGGCGCATCGTGATCACGCGATTCCGGCTGTGATCACAAACTGCAGCAGAATTGCAGCGCCGCCCGTTTTCTTCCCTTCCGGCAATTGAATTTAAGTCATCGGCTGCTAAGCACCGGTCAGCCGCCCCGGCGGCGCAACCGTGACATTCGCAGCGGAGCCCGCGCATGAATATCCACGAGTACCAGGCCAAGCAGCTTCTCAAGACCTACGGCGCCCCGGTTTCGGACGGGCGCATCGTGCTGCGGGCCGAGGAGGCCAAGCGCGCCGCCAGCGAGCTGGACGGGCCGATCTGGGTGGTCAAGGCCCAGATCCATGCCGGCGGGCGGGGCAAGGGCAGCTTCAAGGAGGTCGAGGCGGGCGAGAAGGGCGGCGTGCGGATCACCAAATCGGTGGCCGAAGCGGCCGAAGAGGCCGAGCGCATGCTGGGCCGCACGCTGACCACCGTTCAGACCGGTCCGGTCGGCAAGGTGGTCAACCGCGTCTATATCGAGGACGGCTCGGACATCGATCGCGAGTTCTACCTGTCGATCCTGGTCGACCGGGCGACCTCGCGCATCTCGTTTGTGGTGTCGACCGAAGGCGGGATGGACATTGAGCAGGTCGCCCATGACACGCCCGACAAGATCGTGAGCTTTACGGTCGATCCGGCGACCGGGCTGTCGGGCTTTCATGGGGTCAAGGTGGCCGCGGCTTTGGGGCTTTACGAGCTCGACCAGCAGGCAAATGCCGAGGGCAAGACCTGGCGCAGCGCCAAGCAATGCGTGAAGCTGGTCTCGACGCTCTACAAGGCCTTTGTCGAGAAGGATATGGAGATGCTGGAGATCAATCCGCTGATCCTGACCAAATCCGGCGATATCCATGTGCTCGACGCCAAGATGGGCTTCGATTCCAACGCGCTTTACCGGCATTCCGACATCATGGCGCTGCGCGACGAGACCGAGGAGGACCCCAAGGAGCTCGCCGCCTCGCAATTCGATCTCAACTATATCGCGCTCGACGGCGAGATCGGCTGCATGGTCAATGGCGCGGGGCTTGCCATGGCCACGATGGACATCATCAAGCTTTATGGCTCGGAGCCGGCGAATTTCCTCGATGTGGGCGGCGGCGCGACCAAGGAAAAGGTGACCGAGGCCTTCAAGATCATCACCTCGGATCCCAATGTCAAAGGCATCCTGGTCAACATCTTCGGCGGCATCATGCGCTGCGATGTGATCGCCGAAGGGGTGATCGCGGCGGTCAATGCGGTGGGGCTGCAGGTGCCGCTGGTCGTCCGGCTTGAGGGCACGAATGTCGAGCTGGGCAAGGAGATCATCGAGAAATCCGGCCTCAATGTCATCGCCGCCGACAATCTGGCCGATGCCGCGCAGAAGATCGTGAAGGCGGTGAAGGGCTGAGGCCGATGCGCAGACCGGTCCTTGCGGCGCTCCTCCTCCTGGCCATACCGGGCTGGGCGTTCGCCCAATCGGGCGATCCGGCGCGCGACCGGTTTGAACGGGGGCTGACGCCCGGGACCGTGTTTGCCACTGCGCAGGATGTCATGACGCTGATGCGCGCGATCTGCCTGTCCACAGCGCCCGATTTCCAGGATGCCGAGACGGCGATGGGCGCGCATGGCTTCCGCTTCGTGTCCTCCAGCGGCACCCGGTATCATGAGCGGCTGAACGTTTCGATGAAGGTGGTTGCCTCGGAGGGTGCGCCGGTCTGCTCGCTGGTTGCGTTTTCCAACGATCCCGCGCTGGAGATGATGCTGGCGGCCGCGGCGTTGAGTGCCGAGGCCGAGATCGGGTCGGTCGAGGCCAATGCGTTTCAACCCGGCGGCTACCGGTTCGCCATGGTGGTGAAATGACCCGTCTGGGCTGGGTGAGCGGGCTGCTGCTGGTGTCGCTGGCCTGGCCGGTGCCGGTGCTGGCCCAGGAGGCCTGCCCCTGGGGCGGGGCGGTGCGGCGGGTGCAAAATTTCGACGGCGAGGTCTTTTTCGGCACCTTTGCCAGCGACAGCCTGTTCGGGCGGGTCGAGAACATGCCGCAATGCGACACGACGCTGGACCAGGTGCGCGCGGCGGTCAAACGGCCGGCCTGCGGGCTTTATGCCGACCGGCCGGATGCGCTGGGCATCGAGATCGTGCTGTCATGCCTGATGGCTGAAACCGACGATCAGCCGGACAACGGCACGATCATCTATTTCAACGAGCGCGGGGCGGAGTTGCTGGCCCCGGAGATTGCGCAATGATCGGCCCAACGAACCGGGCCAAGACCGGGGCATTGACCGGGGCACTAACCGGGGCATTGACCGGGATGGGCCGGTGAGCGCCCCGGCCGCCATCGCACCGGCCCTGGCGCCGCTGTTGCGCGCCTGCCCGGCCTGCGCGGCCACCGCGCGGCGCGATCTGCCGGCCTATTCGCGCGATCACTGGGTGGTGGCCGAATGCGCCGCCTGCAGCTTTGTCTATCTGGTTAACCCGCCGGAAACCGTGGCGCTGGAAGAAGACTTCGCCTGGGAGAAGACGATCCGGGCCGAGGAGACGCGCCGCAAGAAGGACGCCCCGGTGATGTATGGGCTCGACTATGCCTCGCGGCTGCGCACGCGGCTGTTTCGGGGCGATGAGGCGGCGCGCTATCTGCGCTGGTTCGGGGCGGGCGCGAAGGTGCTCGATGTGGGCTGCGGCGACGGCTCGCGCCTGCGCGCGCCGCTGGTCCCGTTCGGGATCGAGATTTCGCGGGGTCTGGCGGAAAAGGCCGATGCGGCGATGCGGCCTTTGGGCGGCTATTGCCTGCAGGGATCGACGCTGGAGACGATCGGCCGGTTTCCCGCCGGGCAGTTCGATGCGATCGTCATGCGCTCTTATCTGGAGCATGAGACCGAGCCGCGCGAGGTGCTGAACGCGGCGCATCGGGCGCTGAAACCCGGCGGCCGGATCTATGTGAAGGTGCCCAATTACGGCTCGGTCAACCGGCGGCTGACCGGGCGCAGCTGGTGCGGCTTCCGTCATCCCGATCATGTGAATTACTTTACCCTCAAAAGCCTCACTAGGATGGCGCAGGCCACGCGCTACCGGTTGCGGCTGCTCAACCCGCTCAACCTCGCATTCGACGACAACATACACGCGCATCTGATCGCCGTGTGAAGGAGACGCCCCCATGGCCGTACTCGTGGACGAACATACCAAGGTCATCTGCCAGGGGCTCACCGGCTCGCAGGGGACCTTCCATTCCGAGCAGGCGATCGCCTATGGCACGCAGATGGTCGGCGGGGTGACGCCGGGCAAGGGCGGCACCAGCCATATCGGGCTGCCGGTCTTTGACACGGTGGCCGAAGCGCAGGCGGTGACCGGCGCGACGGCAAGCGCCATCTATGTGCCGCCGCCCTTTGCGGCCGATGCGATCATGGAGGCCATCGATGCCGAGATGGCGCTGATTGTGTGCATCACCGAAGGCATCCCGGTGCTGGACATGATGAAGGTCAAGCGCGCGCTGGAGGGGACGAGTTCGATCCTGATCGGGCCGAACTGCCCCGGGGTGATCACGCCCGAGGCCTGCAAGATCGGCATCATGCCCGGCCATATCCACAAGCGCGGCTCGGTCGGTGTGGTCAGCCGCTCGGGCACGCTGACCTATGAGGCGGTGGCCCAGACCACGGCGGCCGGGCTGGGGCAGTCGACCTGCATCGGCATTGGCGGCGACCCGATCAAGGGCACCGAGCATATCGATGCGCTGGAATGGCTGCTGGGCGACGAGGAGACCGCGGCGATCATCATGATCGGCGAGATCGGCGGTTCGGCCGAGGAGGATGCGGCGCAGTTCCTGGCCGATGAGGCCAAGAAGGGCCGCAAGAAACCGGTGGCGGGCTTTATTGCCGGGCGCACCGCGCCGCCGGGGCGGCGCATGGGCCATGCGGGCGCGATCATCTCGGGCGGCAAGGGCGGTGCCGAGGACAAGATCGAGGCGATGAAATCGGCCGGCATCGTGGTCGCCGACAGCCCCGCGGGGCTGGGCGAGGCGGTGCTGAAAGCGATCGGATAGCGCGATGCGGCCTCTGCGGATCCTGACAGCGGGGGTGCTGGCCTGGCTTGGGGCCGGGCTGGCAGCCCCTTCGGTCGCGCAGACGTCCTTCGATGCCAAGGCGTTTCTGGCGCCGTTGCGGGAGGCCTGCCTGACCGACGGGCTGTCGGTCGATGCGCGGCTGGCGCGGCTGGACGGCTGGTCGGTGCTGGAGGGCGCGGCGGCGGTTGCCGCGGCCAATGCCTATATCCGCTGGTCGGCGGTGCGCCGCGGGTTCGATTTTGAAGAGCTCGTCACAGGCTCGGAAGGGTATCTGGCCTATTTCAAGGATGAGGTGGAGCGGCGCTCCAACCCCACCTCGCTGGAGGCGATCGAGGAACAGGTCGCCCTGATCGACGGGCGGATGCATTATCTTGACGGGCCCGAGGGGTGGCAGGGGCGCATCGCCTTTTACGACGACCCGGACGGCAGCCTCACCGAATGTCTGTTCTGGGTGGCGCAGTCGAGCCCGCAGATGGATGCGGCGCTGATCGAGGAGATGACCTTTCTCGACCCGCTCTCCGCCCCGTTCGGGCGGATGTGGTCGACCTTCAGCATCGGGCCGAAATATCAGCTTTTGCAGGGCATGCTGCTGATCATGCTGGAGCCGGGCAGCTTTGAGCGGGTGCCGCTCACCGGGATCGGGTTGGAACTGAGATAGGGGCGCAGGCCCCAAAGCTAGGGAGCGGGCAGCGGCCCGGCAGATGTATGACCGAACAATCGCGCAACGAGGTGTTTCGCTCCTCCTCTTTCCTGCAGGGGCACAATGCGGCCTATGTCGAGCAGCTTTATGCGCGCTATGCCGAGGATCCGGGCGCGGTCGATGAGAGCTGGCGGGCGTTTTTTGCCGCGCTCGACGAGGACAACCGCCAGATCCGCCAGGATGCGGCCGGCCCGTCCTGGGCGCGGGCCGACTGGCCGCCCTCGCCCAAAAGCGAGCTGATCTCGGCCCTTGACGGCGATTGGGGCGAGGTTGCGGTCAAGACCGAAACCAAGATCCGCGAAAAGGCGGCCGAGACCGGTGCTGCGCTGACCGATGCGCAGGCCCGCCAGGCCACGATCGACAGTCTGCGCGCGCTGATGATCATCCGCGCCTATCGCATCCGGGGCCATCTGGCGGCCGATCTCGACCCGCTGAAGCTGACCGCGCCGGTCGCGCATCCCGAGCTTGACCCGGCGAGCTACGGCTTTTCCGAGGCCGATATGGACCGGCCGATCTTTCTGGACAATGTGCTGGGGCTGCAGGCGGCGTCCATGCGCGAGATCGTGACCCTGGTCAAGCGCACCTATTGCGGCACGTTTGCGCTGCAATACATGCATATTTCGAACCCCGAGGAGGCCTCTTGGCTGAAGGAGCGGATCGAGGGCTGGGGCAAGGAGATCGCCTTCACCCGCGAAGGCCGCCGCGCGATCCTCAACAAGCTGGTCGAGGCCGAAGGGTTCGAGAAATTCCTGCATGTCAAATACACCGGCACCAAGCGGTTCGGCCTGGATGGCGGCGAGGCGCTGGTTCCGGCACTGGAGCAGATCATCAAGCGCGGCGGCGCGCTGGGCGTGAAGGATGTGATCATCGGCATGCCGCATCGCGGCCGGCTGAGCCTGCTCGCCAATGTGATGGGCAAGCCCTATAAGGCGATCTTCAACGAGTTTCAGGGCGGCAGCTACAAGCCCGAAGATGTCGATGGCTCGGGCGATGTGAAATACCATCTGGGCGCGTCCTCGGACCGCGAGTTCGACGGCAATATCGTGCATCTGAGCCTGACGGCCAATCCCAGCCATCTGGAGGCGGTCAACCCGGTGGTGCTGGGCAAGGCCCGCGCCAAGCAGGAGCAGTTGGAGGATCAGAGCCGCCAGCAGGTGCTGCCGGTGCTGCTGCATGGCGATGCGGCCTTTGCCGGCCAGGGCGTCGTGGCCGAATGTTTCGGGCTGTCGGGCCTGCGCGGGCATCGCACGGGCGGCACCATCCACATCATCGTGAACAACCAGATCGGCTTTACCACCGCGCCGCACAATTCCCGCTCCTCGCCCTATCCCACCGATGTGGCGCTGATGGTCGAGGCGCCGGTCTTTCATGTGAATGGCGACGATCCCGAGGCGGTGGTCCATGCCGCCAAGGTCGCCACCGAGTTCCGGCAGATGTTCGGCAAGGATGTGGTGATCGACATCTTCTGCTATCGGCGCTTTGGGCATAACGAAGGCGATGAGCCGATGTTCACCCAGCCGCTGATGTATAAGGAGATCAAGAAGCACAAGACCACGCTGCAGCTTTACACCGAGCGGCTGGTGCGCGACGGGCTGATCCCCGAGGGCGAGATCGAGGATATGAAGGCGGCCTTTCAGGCCCAGCTCAATGAGGAGTTCGAGGCCAGCCGCGATTTCCGCCCCAACAAGGCCGATTGGCTGGATGGCCGCTGGTCGGGGCTGGGGCGCGAGGATGGCGAGTATCAGCGCGGCGCCACGGCGGTGGCCGAAGACCGGCTGCGCAAGATCGGCGCGGCGATCACTGCGATGCCCGACAGCGTCAAGCCGCATCGCACCGTGCAGCGGCTCTTTGACACGCGTCGGCAGATGGTCGAGACCGGCGCGGGTTTTGACTGGGCCATGGCCGAGGCGCTGGCCTTTGGCACGCTGCTGGCCGAGGGCTATCCGGTGCGCCTGTCGGGCCAGGATTGCACGCGCGGCACGTTCAGCCAGCGGCATTCGGCGGTGATCGACCAGGAAACCGAGGAGCGGTATTACCCGCTCAACAATCTGGGCCTGACCCAAAAGCCCTATTACGTCGTCGACAGCATGCTCTCGGAATATGCGGTGCTGGGCTATGAATACGGCTATTCGCTGGCCGAGCCCAATGCGCTGGTCTTGTGGGAGGCGCAATTCGGCGATTTCGCCAATGGCGCGCAGATCATGATCGACCAGTTCATCTCCTCGGGCGAGAGCAAATGGCTGCGCATGTCGGGCCTGGTGATGCTGTTGCCGCATGGCTATGAGGGCCAGGGGCCCGAGCATTCCTCGGCCCGGCTTGAGCGGTTCCTGCAGCTTTGCGCCGAGGACAACTGGATCGTGGCCAATTGCACCACGCCGGCCAATTACTTCCACATTCTGCGCCGCCAGCTGCACCGTTCGTTCCGCAAACCGCTGATCATGATGACGCCCAAATCGCTGTTGCGGCACAAGATGTGCGTCTCGCGGCTGGTCGATTTTGCCGATGGCTCCTCCTTCCACCGGGTGCTGTGGGACGATGCGCAATACGGCAATTCGGAGCTGACATTGCAGCCCGACGATCAGATCAAGCGCGTGGTGATCTGTTCGGGCAAGGTCTATTTCGACCTTCTGGAGGCACGCGATGCGATGGGCGCCGACGATGTCTATCTGCTGCGGCTGGAGCAGTTCTATCCCTTCCCGGCGCTGTCGCTGACCAAGGAGCTGTCGCGCTTTAAAGGCGCGCAAATCGTGTGGTGTCAGGAAGAGCCCAAGAACCAGGGCGCCTGGACCTTTGTGGAGCCCAATATCGAATGGGTGCTGGGCCGCATCGGGGCGGCCAGCGCCCGGCCGCGCTATGTGGGCCGCCGCGCCGCCGCCTCGCCCGCCACGGGCCTGGCGCCCAAACACAAGCATGAGCAGGAGACGCTGGTCTCCGAAGCGCTGACCGTCTGAGAGGACCGAGCATGAGCATCGAGGTGAGGGTGCCCACTTTGGGCGAAAGCGTCACGGAGGCGACCGTTGCGACCTGGTTCAAGAAGCCCGGCGAAGCGGTGGCGGCCGACGAAATGCTGTGCGAGCTGGAGACCGACAAGGTGACGGTCGAAGTGCCGGCGCCATCGGCCGGCACGCTGGGCGAGATCGTGGTGAGCGAGGGCGAGACGGTGGGCGTCGACGCGCTGCTGGCCACCATTGCCGAGGGCGGGAATGGCGCGGCAGCGGCCCCGACTGCCGCAGCCCCTGCCCCTGCCCCGGCCGCAGCCCCTGCAGCGGCGGCGCCGGCCGCGGGCGGGGCGCGCATCGACATCCCGGTGCCCAGCCTGGGCGAGAGCGTGACCGAGGCCACTGTGTCGAGCTGGTTCAAGAAGCCCGGCGACGCGATCGCGCAGGATGAGATGCTGTGCGAGTTGGAAACCGACAAGGTCTCGGTCGAGGTGCCGGCCCCGGCCGCCGGCACGCTGGGCGAGATCCTGGTGGCCGAGGGCGGCACCGTCGAAGCCGGCGGCATCTTGGCCCGGATGACCACGGGCGCCGGCGCGTCGCCCGTCGCGACGCCTGCTGCGCCGGCCGCGGCGGCGACACCCGTTGAAAGGGGCGATGTGGAGGATGCGCCCTCGGCCAAAAAGCTGATGGCCGAAAAGGGTTTGAGCCCCGATCAGGTCGCCGGCTCTGGCCGCGACGGGCGGATCATGAAGGAGGATGTTCTGGGCGCGGTCGCGGCCATCTCGCAGCCCGCCGCGACCGAGGCCAAGACCCCGGCCGCCCGGACCCCGCGCGCGCCGGTTTCGGCGGAGGATGCCAGCCGCGAGGAGCGGGTGCGCATGACCCGCCTGCGCCAGACCATCGCCCGGCGCCTGAAGGATGCGCAGAACACTGCCGCGATGCTGACCACCTATAATGAGGTGGATATGGGCGGCATCATGGAGCTGCGCAAAGAATACAAAGACATCTTCGAGAAGAAACACGGCGTCAAGCTTGGCTTCATGTCCTTCTTTGCCAAGGCCTGCTGCCATGCGCTCAAAGAGATCCCGGAGGTCAATGCCGAGATCGATGGCGACGATGTGGTCTACAAGAATTACTACCATATCGGCGTTGCGGTGGGCACGCCCTCGGGCCTGGTGGTGCCGGTGGTGCGCGATGCCGACATGATGGGCTTTGCCGCGATCGAAAAGCGCATTGCCGAGCTGGGCAAGCGCGGGCGCGACGGCAAGCTGACCATGGCCGAGATGCAGGGCGGCACCTTCACGCTGTCCAATGGCGGGGTTTACGGCTCGCTGATGTCCTCGCCCATTCTCAACCCGCCGCAATCGGGCATTCTGGGCATGCATAAGATCCAGGACCGGCCGATGGTGATCGGCGGGCAGATCGTGGTGCGCCCGATGATGTATCTCGCGCTCAGCTATGATCACCGCATCGTCGACGGCAAGGGCGCGGTCACCTTCCTGGTGCGCGTGAAGGAGGCGTTGGAGGATCCGCGCCGGCTGTTGATGGATCTCTAGGCCCGATGTCTTCGCCCAGTCCGGAGCTGGACGATCTGGCTGCGTTTATCTCCCGCGTGCCGGCCTGCAATGCGATTTCTTGCAGGCATGAGGATTGGGGGTGGTGGGTAAAGCTTGTCATCGACATCGACGATCCGCTGGCGTGGCATGCCGTGCAAGAGCTGGGCTTCGTGCTGAACTATATCTCCCTCAACGACCGCCTGCCGACGGTCTTTATGCCGGTCTCGCCACCGCCCTATCTCAATGGTGGGCCGAAGGACTATCTGAGCTGGGTCATCGAAGGCGAGACCAAGATCTCGCCCTCGGCCGTTTTGGACGAGCTGGACGGAAGGCTGCCGCGCCCTGTCGAGAACCGCGAGGACTGGGGGCTGGAGGATGACGAGTGAGGCCCGGGGCGTGACAGATGATCCGACCCGCATCGCGCAGACCTTGGCCGCGTTCGACGCCGCGGTGGCGCGTTCCCCCGGCTTTGCCGACTGGCCCGGCGTGGTCGCGGCCGCCCGGTCGGCGATCGAGACCGCGCCGCGGCTTGCGACGGATCTCGCCTCCGGTGCGCTTTTGCCGAATGAGGCGGCGGTCTGGTACCTGTGGTCGGCCTGCCGCGACAAGGTTCTGGCGGTTTATGAGGCCGCTGGGTCACCGGTGGAGGCCGATGCGGTTGCCGATCTTGCGGCGATCGCGTCTGGCCTGGTAGACGAGCTGGAGGACATGCGCTTTTTCGACGATGACGAGGCCGAGGTCGCGCGGCAGGAGTTGCATCCGCCGCGGATCTTTCCCCTGCGGAGAACCGAATGACCGCTGCGACGCGAGGTTCGGCATGACTGCTGATCCGACCCGCACGGCCCTGAAGGACCGGCTGGCGCGCCTCGCCGC